>JANXVF010000063.1 GCA_025351785.1 Flavobacterium sp. | reverse complement strand
ATCATATTGGATGTTGTTTGATTATAAATAAACTTATTTCATTTGTTAAATTAGTTAAAAAATAAAAAATGATTATTTTCTTCATTTATATTATTTTAAATATGTTAATTGATATTATTTGATTTTGAATTTTAATATAATTTCCAAATTTAACAAAATTTATGAAAAAAATAATCATTTTTTATTTTTTAACTAATTTAACAAATGAAATAAGTTTATTTATAATCAAACAACATCCAATATGATTACTATTACATAAATTTGCATTAGAAAAATTGATATGTTAGAAACTGAAAAAATAAATTTTGAGCGAACAGTAATAGTTGGAATAGTAACTCAAAATCAGGTAGAGGAAAAACTAAATGAATACTTAGACGAATTAGAATTCTTAACGTTTACTGCTGGCGGGGAAGTCATAAAACGGTTTTGGCAAAAAATGGATAAACCCAATCCAAAGACTTTTCTTGGCACAGGAAAAATGGATGAAATTGCTGTTTATGTGAAAGAAAACAACATTTCATCGGTAATATTTGATGATGAATTATCACCCTCACAACAAAAGAATATTTCTAAAGTAATTGAAGAAGCAAAAATTTTAGACAGAACAAATTTAATTTTAGACATTTTTGCTCAAAGAGCCGAAACCTCTTATGCTCGAACACAAGTTGAGCTTGCTCAATGTATATATATTTTACCTAGGCTCTCTGGGATGTGGACGCATTTAGAAAGACAAAAAGGGGGAATAGGATTGCGTGGACCGGGAGAAACAGAAATTGAAACCGACCGTCGAATTGTAAGAGATAGAATAGCTTTATTGAAAGATAAAATCAAAACTATCGATAAACAAATGTCTGTTCAGCGAGGAAACCGCGGAGCCATGGTTCGTGTTGCGCTTGTTGGATACACAAATGTTGGAAAATCAACTTTGATGAATGTTATTAGTAAAAGTGATGTTTTTGTCGAAAACAAACTTTTTGCAACTCTAGATACTACGGTTCGCAAAGTGGTTATAGGAAACTTGCCTTTTTTACTTTCGGATACTGTCGGATTTATTAGAAAATTACCAACTCAACTTATAGATTCATTCAAAAGCACTCTTGACGAAGTTAGAGAAGCTGATTTATTGCTACATGTTGTAGATATTTCACATCCTGACTTTGAGGATCATATAAACTCGGTAAATCAAATTTTAATGGATATTAAATGTAATGATAAACCAACAATAATGGTATTTAACAAAATTGACGCATTTACAAATTTAACTATTGATGACGATGATTTAATTACCGAAAAAACATCAAAACATTACACTTTAAATGAGTGGAAACAAACTTGGATGAGCAACGTAGGAGCTGAAAACGCACTTTTTGTTTCGGCCATAGAAAAACAAAATTTTGAAGAATTTAGAGAACGCGTTTATGATATGGTTCGAGAAATACACATTTCTCGTTTTCCTTATAATAAGTTTTTGTATCCTGATTTTAAAGATATTGCTATAGATTAAAAAATAAAAACCTTCTAACTTTTTACCGTTAGAAGGTTTAAATTAAATAACTAATTGAATGTTTATACTATTCCTTGTGCTAACATAGCATCGGCAACTTTTACAAAACCAGCAATATTTGCTCCTTTTACATAATCAATATATCCAGATTCGTCTAATCCATATTTTACGCATGATGCATGAATATTTAGCATAATATTTTTTAAACGTTCATCAACTTCTTCTGAAGTCCAACTTAATCGTAATGAATTTTGAGACATTTCCAATCCTGATGTAGCAACTCCTCCTGCATTAGATGCTTTTCCTGGCGCAAATAATATTTTTGCTTTTTGAAAAGCAGTTACAGCCTCTGGGGTTGAAGGCATGTTAGCTCCTTCTGCCACACAAATACATCCATTTGAAATTAACATTTTAGCTTCTTCTTCGTTCAATTCATTTTGAGTTGCACAAGGTAACGCTATATCACATTTTACCTCCCAGGGTCTTTTATTTGCAATAAATTTTGCTTTTGGATATTTTGAAATATAATCGGCAATACGACCATAATTTACATTTTTAATTTCCATTACAAATGCTAATTTTTTAGCATCGATACCTTCTTCATCATAAATATATCCTGATGAGTCAGACATTGTAACTACTTTTCCTCCTAGTTGGGTAGCTTTTTCGGTAGCATATTGAGCAACATTTCCCGATCCTGAGACTACTACTATTTTTCCTGTAAAACTTTGACCTTTAGTTTCCAACATGCTTTGGGCAAAATAAACATCACCATATCCAGTTGCTTCAGGACGTATTAATGACCCACCAAAAGAAATCCCTTTTCCTGTTAAAACTCCTGTAAATTCATTTCGTAATCGTTTGTACTGGCCATACATGTAACCAACTTCTCTACCGCCAACGCCTATATCTCCAGCAGGAACATCAGTGTCTGCACCAATATGTTTTGACAATTCGGTCATAAAACTTTGACAAAATTTCATAATTTCAGTATCAGATTTTCCTTTTGGATCAAAGTCTGAACCTCCTTTTCCACCACCCATTGGCAAAGTTGTAAGGCTATTTTTAAAAGTTTGCTCAAAAGCTAAAAATTTTAAAATACTTAAATTTACCGAAGGATGAAAACGTAAACCACCTTTGTAAGGACCAATAGCCGAATTCATTTGTATGCGGTAGCCACGATTTACTTGTGTTTTGCCCGCATCATCAATCCAAGTTACACGAAACATAATAACTCTTTCTGGCTCGACCATTCGCTCTAAAAGCATTTTGCCTTCATACTTTTTATTTTGCTCGATAAACGGAATAACTGTTTCGGCAACTTCTTTTACTGCTTGTAAAAATTCCAACTCATTTGGATTTTTTTTAGCTACTGCTTCAATAAAATTGTTAATGTTTTGTGACATAAATTTGTAATATTAATGTTTAAGAAAACGATTTCGTAAAATTTTGACAAAGATACATTGTTATAAGAATTAGTGAAGTAATTTTTTAAAAATTATAAATTATTTTAAATCATTGGGTGTTATAATGCTTTTTTGTACAGTTACAGCTCTAGGTTTAAAACTATTTTTGATTTTACTCGTATATTAATAAGTATTTTTTGTTTTTATTTTAATAGTGAAAGCTATTTTTATATATTTGTCAACAATTGAAAAATCTTTCTTAAGATGAATAAGTTTTTATCCATAACACTTTTACTATTTATTGGAATTTCTCAAAATGTATTTGCTCAATTTGGTTTCTCTCACGAAATCGGAGTAATTGTTGGTCCAGTAGCTTTTCAATCTGATTATGGTGAACGTCATAATTTTGCTACCAATGCTGGTAATACCGGATATGGAATTGGAATTGTACATTACTTAAATTTCGCTTACAAAGCAGAATGTAATTGTTACACTCCAGAAACCTATTTTAATGATCACTTCAAATTGAGAAGTGAACTATCCTATAATAAAACAAATTTAAAACATTACGGTCAATATGTAGATCCGAGTAAAACTTCTTTAATTGCAAATCAATTAAGAGCTATGCATGGAAGCACATCAGTTACAAACATAGGTATGCAATTAGAATTTTTCCCTTTTAGTATTAGAGATTTTACGGCACGAGTAGGAAGTTTTGCACCCTTTGTTAGTCTTGGAGGTCAGTTTAGTTTTTTTAGCCCAAAGGCATATTCTGATTTAGGCGATGGCTTAGGAACGCTTCCTGGACCAACACCCATTAAATACATTGGAGCATTTGACACCAAAGGCGGTACAACATGGTCTGTGGTTACTAGTGTTGGAACAAGATATAAATTAACGGCTTTGTCAGATTTAATGGTTGATTTGCGTTTTCAATATTACTTTTCAAACTTGGTTGACGGTTTAAGTCCAGATCCAAGAGTATATCCTGAGAATAGAGCAAATGATTGGTTGGGATGGTTTAATTTTGGATATATATATTATTTACAATAAAATTAATTTTATGTATAACCAAAAATCCCAAATTCTTTTAAAAGAGTTTGGGATTTTTGGTTATTATGATTTTACTATAATTCTAATGTCTTTTTTGCATCGCCATTCATTAACAATTCTAAAGGGTTCTCGAGTGCTTCTTTAACAGCTACTAAAAAACCAACAGATTCACGACCATCAATAATTCTGTGATCATAAGAAAGTGCTACATACATCATGGGATGAATTTCTACTATACCATTTACAGCAATTGGTCTTTCAATAATGTTATGCATTCCTAAAATTCCTGATTGTGGCGGATTGATAATTGGAGTAGATAACATGCTTCCGAAAACACCACCATTAGTAATAGTAAATGTTCCACCAGTCATATCGTCAACTGTGATTTGTCCGTCACGTGATTTGATTGCTAATCTTTTAATTTCAGCTTCAACACCACGGAACGATAAATTCTCGGCATTACGAACTACAGGAACCATTAAACCTTTTGGTCCAGAAACCGCAATCGAAATATCACAGAAATCATACGATGTTTTAAAATCACCATCTATCATTGAATTTACATCTGGAAATAAAGCTAAAGCTCTAGTTACAGCTTTTGTAAAAAATGACATATATCCCAAGCCTAAACCACCGTGTTTTGCTTTAAACACATCTTTGTATTCATTACGAATCGTGTTAATAGGTGTCATATTAACTTCATTAAATGTAGTTAACATTGCTGTTTCGTTTTTGGCAGCAACCAATCTTTCGGCTACTTTACGACGCAACATGGATAATTTTGTTCTTTCAGAACCACGAGTTCCTCCAGTTGGAGTTCCCATTGATGGTGTTGCATTTACAGCATCATCTTTGGTAATTCTTCCATCTTTTCCTGTTCCAATAATATCAGTTGGTTGAATATTTTTCTCTTCTAATATTTTTTTAGCTGCTGGAGATGGAGTTTGAGAAGCATAAGTTTTTTCTGCTACTGTTGCCGCTTTCGGAGTTTCTACTTTTACTTCTGCCTTTGGTGTCTCTTTAGGACTTTCAGACTTTTTACTTTCGACTGATGCCGGTTTAGCTGCACTTGTATCAATTAAACAAACTACTGCCCCAACAGCTACTGCATCACCTTCTTCTGCTTTAAGCGTTATAATTCCGCTTGCTTCTGCTGGTAATTCCAAAGTAGCTTTGTCTGAATCTACTTCAGCAATGGCTTGGTCTTTTTCTACATAATCGCCGTCTTTTACTAACCAAGTTGCAATTTCAACTTCTTTTATCGATTCGCCTGGTGAAGGCACTTTCATTTCTAAAATCATCCTTTTTATAATTTTATAAGTGTGTTATAATGAAAAATTTATTAAAGAATAAAAAAGATAATAACACACTTATAAAATTATAAAAAGGATGATTTTAGAAATGAAAGTGCCTTCACCAGGCGAATCGATAAAAGAAGTTGAA
>JANXVF010000007.1 GCA_025351785.1 Flavobacterium sp. | reverse complement strand
TCTGGAATTAAAGAAGCTAAAGAAGTAAAAGTTGGTGATACTTTAACCGATGCCAAAACGCCAACAACCAATATGATTACAGGATTTGAAGATGTAAAACCAATGGTTTTTGCCGGAATTTATCCTGTTGATACCGAAGATTATGAAGATTTACGTGCTTCGATGGAAAAACTACAATTGAACGATGCATCGTTAGTATTTACGCCAGAAAGTTCTGCGGCTTTAGGATTTGGTTTTCGTTGCGGTTTTTTAGGAATGTTGCACCTCGAAATTATTCAAGAAAGATTGGAACGCGAATACGATATGACTGTAATCACAACAGTTCCAAACGTTTCCTATTTAGCTTACACAAAAAAAGAACCCGAAGTTTCCTTTGTAATTAACAATCCGTCAGATTTGCCAGAACCTTCAAAACTAGATCGGGTAGAAGAACCATTTATAAAAGCAACAATCATTACAAAAGCCGATTATGTTGGAAATGTAATGAGTTTGTGTATCGAAAAACGTGGAGTAATTACCAATCAAACCTATTTGACAACCGAAAGAGTAGAATTGACATTTGACATGCCTTTGGCAGAAATTGTATTTGATTTTTATGATCGATTGAAAACGGTTTCTAAAGGTTATGCATCGTTTGATTATTCTCCAATAGGGATGAAAGAATCAAAATTAGTAAAACTTGATGTCTTGCTAAACGCACAATCTGTTGATGCACTTTCAGCGTTGATTCATGAAAGCAATGCCTACAATATTGGTAAAAAAATGTGTGAGAAATTGCGCGAATTGATTCCAAGACAGCAATTTGATATTCCGATTCAAGCAGCAATTGGAGCCAAAATTATTGCGCGTGAAACTATAAAAGCACTACGAAAAGACGTTACCGCAAAATGTTATGGTGGAGATATTTCGAGAAAACGTAAATTGTTAGAAAAGCAGAAAAAAGGTAAAAAAAGAATGCGATTGGTAGGAAATGTTGAAATTCCGCAAGAAGCATTTATGGCTGTTTTAAAGTTAAATGATTAGGAAAATGTATTCTGTAAAAATTTGTATTGTATAGTAAACCCGATGATAAAAGTTATTGGGTTTGTTTGATTTAAATTTCTATCTATTCAACCACCAAATACTTGCATTTAAAACACTTGCAAAGCTTACCCAAACTAAATAAGGGATTAAAAGATAGCCAGCAATTTTATCAATTTTTTTAAATTGATTATACACTTCAAAAATTAAAAGTATTAACAAAATTATTTCTATCAAAGCTAAAAGTGTATTGTGCAATCCAAAAAATAAATAAGACCATAGCGCATTTAAACCCAGTTGAATGGCAAAAAAAGTAAGAGCTTTAGTTACAATTTCTTTTTCAAAGTCTATTCTACTCCACACTATTCCCGCCGCAACTCCCATCATGATATAAAGTAAACTCCAAACTGGTGCAAAAATCCAATTTGGCGGATTAAAAACTGGTTTAATTAAAGTAGGATACCAAGTATTAATGCTTTCTCGAGTTACAGTTCCAGATAAATATCCAATTGCAACACAAGTTACAACGACTATTGATATTTTTAAATATTTATTCATAACGTGTTTTGATTTTAAACCAAATATAACAAACTATTGTACTATTTTTGATTAAATAAGTACCTTTGTGTAAATTTTATATCCTTACATGTTTTCAGAAAAAGATTTTATTCCAAAAACTTATAATTGCACAATTAATCAAGGAAGTTTTGAATGGAGCGCACCAAGCAACATTGCATTGGTAAAATATTGGGGTAAAAAAGAACATCAAATTCCTGCAAATCCATCGATAAGTTTTACATTAAAAAACTGTAAAACAGTAACCAAATTATCTTTCAAAAAACGAGATATTACTGTTTTAAGTGATGATTTAAACACAAAATTTTCATTCGATTTACTTTTTGAAGGCAAACCAAAAGAAGATTTTAAGCCTAAAATTCAAAAATTTTTAGAACGTATCGAAATTTATTTACCTTTTTTAAAGGATTTTTATTTTACAATTGATACCCAAAATACATTTCCTCACAGTTCTGGCATTGCATCTTCTGCTTCAGGAATGGCCGCTTTAGCAATGAATTTTATGAGTTTAGAAAAATTATTATGTCCAGAAATGACTGAGCATTATTTTTATCAAAAGGCATCTTTTTTAGCTCGCTTAGGATCGGGAAGTGCTTGTCGGAGTATTAAAGGAAGCATAGTCGTTTGGGGAAAACATAGCGATATTGAGCAGAGTTCAGATTTAGTAGGAGTAGAATTCTCTAGTAAAATACATCCAAATTTTTCTAATTATAAGGACACAATTTTATTAGTTGACAAAGGCGAAAAGCAAGTTTCAAGTACCTTAGGACACGATTTAATGCACAATCATCCATTTGCAAAAGAACGATTTAATCAAGCTCATGTCAATTTATCTAAGATAAAATCGATACTAGAAACAGGAAATTTAGATGAGTTTATTCTTGTGGTAGAGAGTGAAGCTTTAACCTTACACGCCATGATGATGACCTCGATGCCCTATTTTATTTTAATGAAACCAAATACACTGGAAATTATAAATAAAATTTGGAAATTTAGATCAGAAACAAAAATTCAACTGTGTTTTACTCTCGATGCTGGTGCAAATGTTCACATTTTATATCCAGAAAACGTGAGCATAAAAGTTTTGCAATTTATTAAAGACGAATTAGTTGGCTATTGTCAAAATGGTCAGTATATTTGTGATGAAATCGGATTTGGATCAAACCAAAAAATTTAATAAAATGAAAGGACCATTATTTTATTCAAAAATATTACTCTTTGGAGAATATGGAATTATAAAAGATTCAAAAGGTCTTTCTATTCCCTATAATTTTTACAAAGGTGCTCTAAAAGTAGATGAAAATCCGAGTATCGAAGCAATAAAATCAAATAAAAGTCTAAATCATTTTGTAGATTATCTTGATAATTTGCAATCATCACAGCCTGGTTTAGTAACATTTAATTTAGACGGTTTAAAACAAGATGTTGCTCGTGGCATGTATTTTGACTCGAGTATACCTCAAGGATATGGAGTTGGGAGTAGTGGAGCTTTGGTTGCTGCAATTTATGATAAATATGCACAAAATAAAATTACAGTTTTAGAAAATTTAACTCGGGAGAAACTATTACAACTCAAAACAATTTTCTCTCAAATGGAATCCTTTTTTCACGGAAAAAGTTCGGGTCTAGATCCATTAAATAGTTATTTAAGCATTCCTATTTTAATAAACTCTCAAAATAATATTGAAGCAACAGGCATTCCTACTCAAAGTTTTGAAGGAAAAGGCGCAGTTTTTTTGTTAGACTCAGGAATTGTTGGTGAAACAGCACCCATGGTAAACATTTTTATGGAAAACCTGAAAGATGTAGGTTTTAGAAAAATGCTCAAAAATCAATTCATTAAATATACTGATTCTTGTGTTGAAGATTTTTTAGGTGGAGACATGAAATCATTGTTTTCTAACACAAAAAAACTTTCTAAAGTAGTTTTAAACAACTTTAAACCCATGATTCCCGAAAAATTTCATAGCGTTTGGCAAAACGGAATTGACACTAACGATTATTATTTAAAACTCTGCGGTTCTGGTGGAGGTGGTTATATTCTTGGCTTTACTCAAGATTTAGAAAAAGCACGAAAATCACTTAAAGATTATAAACTAGAAGTGGTTTATCAATTTTAAATCCTAAATATGATATCTCGCGAAAACAAGCTTATATTGTTAAAAATTATTAGTATGTTTTCGGTTGTTCGAGGTTATATTATTCCAATTATAGTTTTAGCACAATACCTCTCTGCAATTTTTATAATGGCTCCCGAAAAAAGAGCACTTTTCGTTTTATTAGACATTAATCTTTTTATTTTAGTACTTGCTTCAAGTCTAACGATCGCATCAGGATATATTATTAATAATTTTTATGATTCAAAAAAAGATTTAATCAATAGACCTAATAAATCTGAACTTGACAGATTAGTGAGTCAAAAAACAAAACTTCAGGTATATTTTTCGATAAATTTTTTGGTTGTTTTGTTAGCATTTATTATCTCAATTAGAGCTGTATTATTTTTTTCAGTTTATATTTTTCTCATTTGGTTTTACTCTCACAAATTAAAAAAATATCCTATAATAGGAAATTTAACAGCTTCAATACTTGCAATTTTACCTTTTTTTGCAATATTACTGTATTACAAAAATTTATATCCTCAAATTTTTGCTCATGCGTCTTTCTTATTTCTTCTTATTTTAATACGTGAAATAATTAAAGATTTAGAAAATATTAAAGGAGATATAGCAAACAACTATCGAACAATTCCTGTGAAATTTGGGGATACTTTTGCAAAAAAAATTATTACATTTCTAACAATTTTAACAATTATCCCAATCTATTTTTTAGTAGAAATATATGAAGTAGGTTATATGGATATCTACTTTTATATGAGTTTAATTATTTTGTTATTTTTCCTAATTCTCCTTTGGAAATCAGATAATAAATTAGATTATTTACGTTTGCATAACACATTAAAATTTCTAGTAGTTTCGGGTGTTTTTTGTATTGTTTTGATAAATCCTGAAGTATTAATACACGGACGTAGATTGTTAAAAATTTAAAACAATAGTAAGCGTTTTGTTGATAACTATAATTGAAAATTATCAACATTAAATGTAATTTTGATGAACTAAATAGTTGTTTTTATTATCGTAACTTTTAGTCATATCTCACAAAATATTTTCTAAAATGTATTTAATTTTCGATACAGAAACTACAGGGCTTCCAAAAAAATGGGGTGTTCCAATATCAGATACCGACAACTGGCCAAGATGTGTCCAAATTGCATGGCAACTTCATGACGATATGGGAAAAGTTTTAGAACACCAAAATTTCCTGATAAAACCAGAAGGATTTAATATTCCATATGAAGCCGAAAAAATTCATGGCATTTCTACAGAATTAGCGCAACAAGAAGGGATTTTGCTTGAAGAAGTACTCAAAAAATTTAATGTTGTTTTAAACAAATCAAAATTTATTGTAGGTCAAAATTTAGGTTTTGATGTCAATATAATGGGATGTGAATTTTATCGACTTGGTATACAATCCCAATTGTCGACAATGCCAATTTTAGATACCTGTACCGAGGTAACTGCAGCATTATTAAAACTTCCTGGAGGTAGAGGCGGAAAATTTAAATTACCTACTTTAACTGAGTTGCACAACTACCTTTTTGGAGTTCCTTTTGAAGAGGCTCATAATGCAACTGCTGATGTTGAAGCTACAACCCGATGTTTTTTTGAACTTATAAAACGCGAGATATTTACAAAAGAAGAACTTGATGTTCCTTATGAATATTTTAAGGAATTTAATGAAAATAATCCGAAGCAAATTCAACTTATAGGATTAAAACACATAAACTTAAAGCATACATCTGATAAAATAAGACAACAACTTGGTGACAAAAGCTTCATTTCTATTTCTAAGGAAACCCTTTCTGAAAATAAAAAAAGTTTAACAGAAACTGAATTTATTCATCTTCATAATCATACCCAATTTTCGGTTTTACAATCTACCATTTCTGTTCAAGATTTAGTAAAATCAACTATAAAAAACAAAATGTCTGCTGTTGCAATGACAGATATCGGAAATATGATGGGCGTTTTTCATTTTGTTCGTGACATATTATATCATAACAAAACTGTCGAGGCAAAAAATAAAATAGCCATTGAGGCTGGAGAATCTGGTACAGAAATTACAATAAAACCAATTGTAGGTTGCGAATTTTTTGTTTGTGATAATCATAAAGATAAGACTAGGAAAGATAATGGGTATCAAATAGTATTATTGGCAAAAAACAAAAAAGGATATCATAATTTGGCAAAAATGGCGTCAATTGCTTATACTGAAGGGTTTTATTATGTTCCTAGAATTGATCGTCAAATTGTCCAACAATATAAAGATAACTTAATTGTACTTTCAGGAAGTTTAAATGGTGAAGTGCCAAATAAGATTCTGAATTTGGGAGAAAATCAGGCAGAAGAAGCCCTAATTTGGTGGAAGGAACAGTTTACCTCAGATTTTTATATTGAGCTGATGCGACATAATCAGGAAGATGAAAATCGTGTGAATCAAACTTTAATTTCGTTAGCAAAAAAACATAAAGTTAAAACTGTTGCAACAAATAACACTTTTTATATTGATAAACAAGATGCAAATGCTCACGATATTTTACTGTGTGTTCGCGATGGCGAAAAACAAGCCACACCAATAGGTAGAGGTCGTGGTTATAGATATGGATTGGATAACCAAGAATATTATTTCAAATCGGGCGATGAAATGAAAAAACTTTTTGCAGATTTGCCCGAAGCCATCACTAACATTCAAGAAGTTGTAGATAAAATTGAAATTTTCGATTTGGCTCGAGAAGTCTTGTTGCCAAAATTTGAAATTCCCACATCGTTTTTAGTTGAGCAAGATGAGCAAGACCAAGGAAAACGTGGTGAAAATGACTATTTAAAATATCTTACCTATGAAGGTGCAAAAAGAAGATATGAAAATATAAATTTTGAAATTCAAGAGCGAATTGACTTCGAATTGCTTACTATAAAAAATTCTGGTTATCCTGGTTATTTTTTAATTGTTCAAGACTTTATTGCAGAGGCTAGAAAAATGGACGTTTCTGTTGGACCAGGAAGAGGTTCTGCGGCAGGTTCTGTAGTTGCGTATTGTTTAGGAATTACAAATATTGATCCGCTACTTTATAACCTACTTTTTGAACGTTTTTTAAATCCTGACAGAGTTTCACTTCCCGATATTGATATCGATTTTGATGATGAAGGACGAAGTAAAGTTATGGATTATGTAATTAAAAAATATGGCTCAAAACAAGTGGCTCAAATTATTACTTATGGAACCATGGCAACAAAATCGAGCATTAGAGATACTGCAAGAGTTATGGATTTACCATTGTTTGAGGCCGATAAAGTAGCAAAACTCATTCCCGGTTTGATGCCATCAAAATGGAATTTATCCCGATTTTTATCAGAAGATGAAACTTTGATAAAAAAAACACTTCGTCCAGAAGATTTTGACAAAATAAAAGAATTAATTGCACTTTCTAAAGAAAATACATTGTGTTCTGAAACTATAAATCAGGCAAAATTTCTTGAAGGTAACTTAAGAAATACAGGAATTCACGCTTGTGGTGTAATTATAACTCCAGGCGATATTACCGATTTTGTTCCTGTGGCTACTGCAAAAGATTCTGATTTGTATGTAACCCAATTTGATAACTCGGTGGTAGAAAGTGCTGGTTTGTTGAAAATGGATTTTCTGGGATTAAAAACTCTTACCTTAATAAAAGATACTGTAAAACTTGTTAAATATAGAACTGGCGAAGAACTTGACCCAGACAAATTTCCTATAGATGATGATAAAACATACGAGCTTTTTCAACGAGGCGAAACAGTAGGAATTTTTCAATATGAAAGTGCAGGAATGCAAAAACACATGAAAGATTTAAAACCAACAGTTTTTGGTGATTTAATTGCAATGAATGCGTTGTATCGTCCTGGACCAATGGCATATATCCCAAGTTTTGTTAAACGAAAAAATGGTGAAGAAGATATAAAATATGATTTAGAAGCTTGCGAAGAATTGTTGAAAGAAACTTACGGAATTACAGTTTATCAAGAGCAAGTTATGCTTTTATCGCAGAAACTTGCAGATTTTTCAAAAGGTGATGCTGATGTTTTGCGAAAAGCCATGGGAAAAAAACAAAAAGAGGTTTTAGATAAAATGAAACCAAAATTTATTTCTCAAGCTGAAGCAAAAGGACATTCAAATGAAATATTAGAAAAAATTTGGAAAGACTGGGAAGCTTTTGCAGAATATGCTTTCAACAAGTCGCACTCAACCTGTTATGCCTGGATAGGCTACCAAACTGCTTACTTAAAAGCGAACTATCCGGCCGAATATATGGCAGCTGTTTTATCTAACAACATGAACGATATAAAGCAGGTTTCCTTTTTTATGGAAGAGTGCAAACGCATGGGTCTTGAAGTTTTAGGGCCTGATGTAAATGAATCATTTTATAAATTTACGGTGAACGAAAATTATGCTGTTCGGTTTGGTATGGGAGCCATAAAAGGAGTTGGCGCAAATGCAGTTGAAACAATTGTAAAAAACAGGAAAGAGGCACCATACAAATCTATTTTTGATTTGGCAAAGAAAATTGATTTGCGTGGAGCAAACAAAAAAGCGTTCGAAAGCCTTGCACTTGCTGGTGGATTTGATTGTTTTACAAATACCCACAGAGCACAATATTTTCATGTAGAAGGTGAAGGAATTACGTTTTTAGAAAAAGCCATTAGGTATGGATTTAAATTTCAGGAAAACGAAAATTCATCGCAAGTAAGTTTATTTGGCGAAAGTAGCGATGTTCAAATTTCTGAACCTGTTGTGCCACCATGTGAAGAATGGAGTACTATGGAAAAATTAGCAAAAGAAAAAGAAGTGGTTGGAATTTATATTTCTGGACATCCGCTAGATGATTATAAATTTGAAATGCGTCATTTTTGCAATGCTGGACTTCATGTTTTCAAAAATCTCGAACAAGTTATAAATAAAAATTTAACTTTTGGAGGCATTGTTACGGCTGTAAAATATCTGACTGCAAAAAACGGTAAAGATTGGGCGATGTTTACCTTGGAAGGTTTTGATGATAGTCACGAGTTCAGAATTTTTGACGAAGATTATTTAAAATTCAGACATTTTCTTGTTAACAATCAATTCATTTATTTTAAAGTTAACATAAAAGAAGGTTGGGTAAACAGAGAAACTGGCAAAAAATCAGACCCCAGAATTACCTTTCTTGATGCAAAAATTTTAGCTGATGTACTACCTACATTTGCAAAAAAACTTTCGATTCATCTTAATATTTCAGAGGTAAAGCAAAATATGATTCAACAACTTAAAGAGATTTTTAACATAAATAAAGGTGAAAATCAGCTCAATTTTGAAATAATTGAGACTGAAATAATTAAAAAAAATATTCAAAATATTCCAATAAAAATGGAACCAAATTTAGATTTAAGTTTTGATAACGACCTTCAAAATGAAGATGTTTTAAATGAATTAGATATTGCTGAAAATGAAAATTTAATACTTGAAAATTCAACTTCTGAAATTGAAGAAATAAGAAAAAAAACTTCTTTAGAAATGAATAGTAGAAGTTTAAAAATCAAGATTTCAAAAGAATTATTAGAAGAGTTAGAAAAAATGCAAATTGATTTTAGATTGAATTAAGTTTTAAACTTTTTTATAAAAACCATTTTAAAAAGTTTAATTATTCAAAAATAAAAAATGCTATTTTTACACGATTTTTAATGAATGAAACCTGTGGGTTGATATGAAAAAAAATGCAACTATGATAACATTAATCCTAGCACTCATAGTGGGTTGCGCCTTAATAATTGGCTCTGTATATTCGTTGTCAAAAAACAAACCAGACACAATATTTATTGACTCTCCTGATGTTGTAACAACTGAAATTGCAATTGCAAATAAAAAAGTAGATGTATTAAAAGACGAAATTGCCGAATCAAAAGAAAAATTTAAAGCTTCAGAAACAAAAATTTCGAAACTGAAATCAGAATCTTACACTGAAATTATAGATCAAAATTTACCTATTATTGAAATTTCTGATATAGATATTGGCGAAAAAGTAGAAATAAACGGCGATAATAAAAAAGTACATAGGTTGATGTATAACCATCAAATAAAATTTAACATTGTAAATGTTGGAAATTATTCGCTTAAAGAAGTGATTTTTTCTGTGAAAGATATTTACAACGAAAATAAAGATAAGAGGGTAAAGAAAAAATCGAATCAATATAATTATATGGGGCAAACTTTTGATAGTGAAGATGTTGGAGCTTATAATAATATAGAAATAAATACCTTAAACTTAAAAACCAAAAAACTTGTTTATGTTAGTAATTTGCCAAGTAGTTTTGGTGTTGGCGATTATTATTATGATGTAATTGTCGAATGGAGCAAGGGTTTTTACCAGATGCACGTTGATATAGAAGAATTGAATGGAAAATTAAAATACAGATATAAATTCTATGACATAAATGGTAAAGAGTTGGATTTAAAAACATTAGAAAAAAATGTTTAACAAAAAAACCTTCAAATTGTAGGTTTTTTTGTTAAATTTATTTTAAGCATTTATTGCTTCTACCACGATTGCTTCATCATTCAACATGTCTTTTAGCATATTTTCTATACCGTTTTTAAGTGTAAAAGTAGAGCTTGGACAACCGTTACATGATCCTTGTAAAATTACTTTAACTCGTTTTTCATTCTCATCGTAAGAATCAAAAAGAATATTTCCGCCATCTGCTGCTACTGCTGGTTTTACATATTCTTCTAAAATATTTATAATTTGCTGTGATGTAGTGTCTAAAGAATCAAAGTTTTTAATTTGCTGTTTTTCAATTTTATGGTTTCCATTTGAAATTGATTCGTCTATAACAACGCCACCATTTTCTATAAATTGTTTTATAAATGTTCTAATTTCAGTTGTTATTGACTCCCAGGTTGCAATTTCATATTTTGTTATAGAAATATAATTTTCGTCAATAAAAATTTCTTTCACAAAAGGAAATCCAAACAGCTCTTTTGCTAATGGAGATGATAAAGTATCATCGATATTTTTAAATTCTATTGCTGTTTTTGTGATTGATTTACTTAAAACAAATTTCAAAGTTGCGGGATTTGGAGTCGTTTCACCATAGACTGTAATGGGTTGTTTTTTAGATTTTGTTTCGTCAGTTCCTACAATTAATCCACCGTTTGTTACAAAATTTTCAATTTGTTCAGCAACAGCATCTTTAACTTCATCCCACTCTACAATATTATATCGCTCAATGGCAATAAAATTTCCTGAGATATAAACCGTTTTTACAAAAGGAAGATAAAAAAGTTGTTGTGCCAAAGGAGAGTTTTTAGCTTCGTCAATATTTTTGTATTCAAAATTCTGATTTTGTGTAATAAAATCTGGAAATTCAAACTTTAATATGGTTGGATTTTGAGTATTTTTTATGGTAATTTTCATAAGCTTTTCAATTTTATACAAATTTAACAAAGTTATTTTTTTTGAATGCTTATATTTGAAGTTTTAACCTATAAATTAACATTTATGTGGTTAATTTATAAAAAAATATTTTAGTATATTTATTATGAAAAAGTTTATACTTATACAGTTTCTTTTTATTCTTTCAATTAATGGTTTTTCACAACCTATTTCCGTAAATACTTCAACCTACACAGTTCCACAACTTGTTCAGAACGTATTATTTGGTTCGACGGCATCATCGGCTTGTGCCGGGACTGTTACTAACATAACTTGGAGTACAGGAACAAATTTTAGTTCTACAAACGGTATTGGTTATTTTCAAAATACAAATCCAAATTTCCCTTTAACAAATGGAGTAATTCTGAGCACAGGCTCAGTTTTGACCAATGCAGCAACAGGAGTATATGGTGCAGCTGGACCAAACACGACAACTCAAGGAAACGGAATTAACACTTGGGTAGGAGATACACAACTTAAAAATTATTTAATTGGACTTGGAGTAATTACAAATTCTGCAGGAGACGAACTTTATAATGCTACAAAACTAGAATTTGACTTCGTCCCGTTTAGTAATTCGATGAGTTTTGATTTTGTTTTTGCTGCCGAGGAATATGGAACCTTTCAATGTACTTATTTTGATTCATTTGCTTTTTTTTTAACTAATATAACGACTGGTGGACCAGCAATAAATTTAGCATTAGTTCCTGGAACTTCTGATCCAATATCAGTAAAAACAATACGAGATAATGCAAATAATGCATCCTGTTCTTTCGCAAATCTTGCTTATTTTGGTAATTATACAGCTCCTCCATCAGCTCAAGCAAGTGCCGCGCCTACAAATTTTAACGGATTGACCGTTAAAATGACCGCCTCATCACCTGTTATTGCAGGCAATACATATCATATAAAACTTGTTATTGCAGATAAAGGTGATAGCTCTTATGATTCGGGTGTATTTCTTGGTGGTGGTAGCTTTAATATTGGGGCACCTAGTATTGGAGGAACAGGACAATATGCATCGCTTACAGATTTTAGTTTAGCAAACGGCAATGATGTATGCTCGGGAGATAGTCGTGAACTTAGAGCTGGAGATACTCAAATTCCTGGAGCAACCTACACTTGGACTCTAAATGGAGTTGCGATTCCTGGAGCAACTAACTACTTATATACTGCTACTACAGCTGGAACATATGGAGTAACGATAACACCTCCTTTTGGATGTGCACAAACAGATACAATTTTAGTTGAGTTTCAAGCACCATTCCCTTTAGCAACAGGTAACCCATCTGATTTATCGCAACCAATAACAAATCCGATATTTAATTTAACTTCAAATACTCCTGCTATTTTAGGAAGTGCAAGTACTGCTATTTACTCGGTAACATATTATCACTCTCTAGCAGATGCCCAAAATTTTAATAACCCTATAGTAAATCCTTCCGCATATCCAATAAATTTAATTTTATATCCTACTGGTAACGAACCTATTTATGCACTTATTGAGAGTAGTAACTCATCGTGTATAATAACTAAAAATTTCAGTTTAAAAATTCTAGTTGTAACCCCTACCTTTACACAAGTCCCGCCAATTTGTTTTGGGGATGCTTTAGCTCCATTACCCACAACTTCTACCAATGGAATTACAGGAGTTTGGTCTCCATCAATAAATCCGAATACAACTACAACGTATACATTTACGCCAAATACTGGACAAAATGCTACAACTACAACAATGACAATTGTTGTAAACCCAATTCCTCCTACTCCTGCTTTAAATATTATTTCGCAACCTACATGCTTAGTTGGTGGTAGCGTTCAAATAACATCACCACTTTCTGTTGTAAATCCTTTGCCTCTTGATTTATTTATTTCTGAAGTTACTGACGAAAGTGTAGGATCTCTAACTTATGTAGAACTTTATAACGGAACTGGTGTTACTAAAAATTTAAGCAATTATAAATTAAGAGTTTTTAATAATGGTAGTGCAACGGCTTCGTGTGATTTGGCTTTGACAGGAACAATAACAAACAATACTGTAAATGTTATTAAGTTAAGTAGTGATGTAAATCAGGGCGGGGTAGTTCCAAATCAAACTTTTCCTACTTGTGGTGCCGTCAATAATAATGACAATATTAAATTAACAAATTCATTAGATATTCCAATTGATAATTGGGGAACTATTGATGGTAGTACGTTTACACCCGCCGGAATGCCAGGCTACACTTATAGAAGATTAAATACTTCAAATCCACCAAGTACTGCTTGGAATCCTTCAGATTGGACAACATTAGATCCTCAAGATTATACAAATGTTGGAAGTTACACAGGATTAACCAATACTTCTTATCAATATAATGTAGATGGTGGAGCATATCAAACGAATGTATTGTTTACTAATTTATCATCTGGAAATCACAATTTCACCGTAAAAGATTTATCGACAGGATGTATTTCAGCTATTGGAAGTATTTCTTTAAACGCAACACCGCCACAACCTACCGTTTCTGTGAGTGTAGTAAATCCTGTAATTTGTACTGGTTCTACGGCTACCGTTTCGGCAAATCCTGGAACAGTAGGTGTTTATGATTATACATGGACTGTTCCCCTCACTTTTCCAAATCCAGGAAATGTTGCTAACTTTATTACCGGTATTGCAGGGACTTACAGCGTTATAATTAAAAATACAGTTACTAATTGTTCAAGCCAAAGTGCCTCGGGAACTTTAATTGTTAATCCGTTACCTACAGCCTCTATCTCAGGAACAAATTCTACTTGTATAAATTCTCCCAACCCTAATGTGACTTTTACAGGAATTATTGGGACGTCACCTTTTACATTCACTTATAATATAAATGGTGTTTTACCAAATTATACAGTTACGACAACTTCTGGAAATAGCATTACAGTTTCAGCACCAACAAATTCACTTGGTACTTTTAACTATAATCTACTTAGTGTTCAAGATTCTAGTGTTGCCAATTGTTCACAATCACAATCTGGTACCGCCACGATCACCATAAATCCGCAACCCAATGCAGGAACAGATGGAAGTGCTATTGTTTGTGATTCAAGCACAACGTCGATAGATTTATTTAGTTTAATTACTGGCGAACAATCAGGCGGAACTTGGATACAAACATCAGGTTCAGGAGGAACGTTTAATGCAGGAGCAGGAACATTTACTCCTGCCGTTGGAGCTACCAACTCAGTTTTCACTTATACATTAAATGGAGTTGCGCCTTGCGTAAATGATTCGAGTACTGCAAGTATAACGATTAATAAACAACCTTATGCAGGAACAGATTTCACCAAAACCGTTTGCGAATCGAGCATCGATGTCATCAATTTATATAGCCTGATTACTGGAGAACAAGCTGGTGGAGTTTGGACACGTGTATCTGGTTTTGGAGGTACTTTTGATCCCGTTGCAGGTACCTTTACCCCAGGATTTGGAGCTACAAATAGCGTTTTTAGATATACCATTGCTGGCACTTCGCCTTGCATTGATGATTTTAGCGAAGTAACGATAAATATCATTGGGGCACCTTTCTTTACTGCTCCAACGCCTTATGTAATTTGTGATCGATACCTTGTTAATGATGGTTTTGACAAGTTTTATTTGCATACTAAAGACAATGAAATTGTACCCCAACCCAACACCTTGCAAATAACCTATCATCTTACACAAACCGATGCTGAAAATCCGACAACAGCAAATACTTTGTGTCCTAATATTGGTGATTATTACATCAACAATACAGCATATAGCCAGATAATTTGGGTTCGCATATTTGATCCTAGTGCGCCAGCATGCCCATCATATACTACGCTAACTTTGATTGTAAATCCGTTACCAAATCCCAAACAAAATGTTTCAGATTATTCACTTTGTGATGTTGCTACACCGCATAACGGAACCGAACAATTTGATTTATCAACTAAAAATACAGAGATAAAAGACGGCACAAACCCAAATACTGTAATTAATTATTACAACAATCTAGGTGATGCACAAACAAATAATACCTCCAATGCGTTACCCAATTTATATGTTGGGACAAATCAGGAAATTATTTATTTCAATGTAAAAAATACCTTAACAGGTTGTGATACTACGGGCTCGTTCAAGCTGGTGGTTAATCCGTTACCTACTGTAATTGCAACCGGTTTTGCCCCATACAGACTTTGTGATAACACTCCTCCTGTAGGATATGAAACCTTCGATTTATCGACAAAAGTAAGTTATATTCTTAACGGACAAGGTGGTGTTAGTGTTTCATTTTATCCCTCTATAAGCGATGCAACTGCTGGCACAAACCAAATTACAACACCCTATACTAATATCGTTCAATCCAATCAAGCCATCGGCGTTAAACTAACAAATAATAGCACGGGTTGTTTCATAATTGCACCGATGGATTTAGTAGTCGAGCCGTTGCCAAAACCTGCTACTCCTGCGGCACAGTTTACCACCGTTTGTGATACCGATGGATCTGGAATTGCACTTTTTGATTTGGATTTAATCAAGACCAAAATACTCAATGGTGCTCTCGATTTTACGGTGACCTTTCATTACACAATGACTGATGCGCAAACGCCACAAAATGCAATTTCAACCACAACACCTTTTCAAAATAATGATCCATTCATGCAGACGCTCTATGTTAGAGCTGTTGGAGATAATAATGGTTGCGTAAAAATAATTCAGATTCAACTTTTGGTAAATCCAGTAACAATCATGCCAAGTTTACCAAATTTAACCGCATGTGATGACGATGCAAACACGCAGGATACCGATTATTATTTTAATTTGACTCCACAAACTACTTTAATTTTAAATGCACAAACAGGAGCTAGCTCCAACTATGAAGTACATTATTTTGAAACTCAAACAGATGCTGATAATTATGTAGTATCAAATCAAATTACAACTGTTAACAGCTATCATGTAACCACACAACCAAAAACAGTTTGGGTTGTGGTGTATAACAAAACCACAAAATGTCGCAAAACAGGTTCGTTCCAATTGATTTTAAATAAACCTGCCGTTTTAACAAATGCCCATTTGATGGAAGTGTGTGATACTTTTGCACCCGTTAATAATAATTTTGCAGTGTTTAACATGGTTGCTTTTGTAGGGAATTATCCTGGAAATACAATTAAATTTTATACTGATAGTACATTGACCAATCAAATTTCAAATCCAGATAATTATTCCAACACAACTGCTGGACAACAGACTGTTTTTGTTACTGCAACTGATAACCTAACGGGTTGTGTGAGTGCTAAATCGACCTTAACGCTAAAAGTTTTACCAATTCCAACCCCCAATACGCCAACTTCGCCACAATATGATTTAGTGAAATGTGATGATACAAATCCAGGAGACAATCAGGAATTATTTGATTTAACAACCAATGCGCTTTATATCAGTAATGGTAGTACCCAAGTTACGTTGCATTATTTTCCAACATTTAACGATGCTAACACAAACAATACTGCAGTTGAATATATACCGGCAAACAGTGTCCTTTTAGGAACAGGAAGTGTTTTTATTAGAGTAGAAAACAACAATGCTATCGATTATAACAATCAACACTGTTATGTTGTTGTAGAGCAAAAAATAAAAGTAAATCCGTTGCCAACAGTCAATCAAAACATTGCTGATTATCAAGAATGCGATGATAATACTGATGGGTTTACGATATTTAATTTGAATAGTAAAATTGATGAAATTCTTGGCAATCCACCAGCACCAGCCTTGCCAACGCAACCCGCATCAAATTATACTGTAAGTTTTTACACCTCGTTAACAGGAGCACAAAATGGCGGTAACACAGATTTAATTGCAACACCAGGTAGTTATACCAATACTTCAAACCCACAGTTTATTTATGTGAGGGTTGAAAATAAAACTACACATTGTATCGATGCTACAGGAAAATTTAAATTGATAGTCAATCCGAAGCCCACAGCCACTGCACCAGCAGATTTTACAACTTGTGATACTGATGGTACAAACGATGGTTATTTTGCCTATCCGTTAGGAACTACTGCTATGAATGCCACTATATTAGGCTCATCACAACTGCCAGCAAATTATACCGTTACCTATTATAATACGCAGGCTAACGCAATTGCAGCAACAAATACTATCACCGATTTGCCAAATTATAATACCTATTCACACACTATTTGGATTCGAGTAGAAGATAATACAACAGGCTGTTATCGAATAACATCATTTAAAACCACGGTTAATTTATTACCCGTTCCTGTTATAGAAACGGCAAACGATGTGCATGTAATTTGTGTAGATTTTAATGTGCCACACACTGTAGTTCGCGATTTAACCTTGAATGCTACTAATTATGTTCCAGGAACTTATACCTATCAGTGGTTTATTGGAACCCCTGGAGTTGCAATACCTGGAGCTACAAGTTCGAGTTATCTAGTAAACACGGCTGATCCAGCAGGAGCAACCCGAACATATACCGTGGTGATGACTAATGTCATTACAGGTTGTCCTAACACTTCACCACCATTTGATGTAATTCAATCGGGACAAGCGGTAATAGTTGGACCAACAGGGTATACCATCACCGATGCTTTTTCAGAAAATCAAACCCTAACGGTAATCGTTGACGGATATGGTAGCTATGAGTACAGCCTAGACGATGGGCCACGACAAAGCAGTCCAGTTTTTGAAAACATAAACTTGGCTATGGATGCAATCCCAGCTGGAGTGCACACCATAAGAGTTTGGGATACTAAGGGAGGTTTTGAGTTTAGTTGCGATCCGCTAATTATAAACCCGATTAACATCATTAACTATCCGCATTATTTTACTCCAAACGGAGATGGTATAAACGATACTTGGAATATTGTAGGACTACAAAGCCAACTAAACGCAAAAATTTATATATTTGACCGCTACGGAAAATTAATCAAACAAATAGCACCAGCAGGTCAGGGTTGGGACGGAACCTATAACGGACAACTTATGCCATCAACAGATTACTGGTTTACAGTAGATTATTTAGAACAAAATATTGCAAAACAATTTAAAGCCCAT
>JANXVF010000005.1 GCA_025351785.1 Flavobacterium sp. | reverse complement strand
CTATCCCAATTGGTATCACTTCCTATCTGAATTGGATGTAATTGATTGGTTGTGGTACCATCTCCCAACTGACCTACATCATTCAAACCCCAAGCCCATAAAGTACCATTGGTTTTTATACCAAAAGAAGTATCAACTCCTGTAGCAATAAATTTCCAATTGGTACCTGTTCCCACTTGATGCGGAGCATCTCTAAAATAACTTGCTGGTAAATCATCTCCTGCTTCTCCATAATCACCAGAACCCCAACCCCAAAGTGTACCATTATTTTTTAGTGCCAAAATATGACTTTGTCCTGAACTAATAAGTTTCCAATCGATATCAGAATTCAATTGCGTTATATATTGCCTAACGGAAACATTTGATGGTCCCAACATGCCACTGAAATTTGTACCCCAGCCCCATAAAGTGCCATTATTTTTTAACGCA
This sequence comes from Flavobacterium sp., assembly GCA_025351785.1. Lineage (GTDB taxonomy): Bacteria > Bacteroidota > Bacteroidia > Flavobacteriales > Flavobacteriaceae > Flavobacterium. Next base: position 73,717 of record JANXVF010000005.1, on the reverse strand, counting down.
AATCCTGCTCTTGCATAACTTGAGGTTATCATTTTCCAATCGGTAGCTGAACTTATTTGAATAGGACTAAGAACATCCGAACAACACGTTCCATTTCCCATTTGATAACCATCATTTTGACCCCAACCCCAAAGGGTGTTATTTGTTTTTAGAGCAATAGTAAAATAATCCCCAGGTGCAATCATCTTCCAATTTGTTGATATACCTATTTGTGTCAATGTAGAAATATGATCTGTAGAATTTCCAATACCCAAACTTCCATATATATTACCTCCACATGCCCAAAGTGTAGCATCTGATTTAATACAAAAAGTATTAAAACTTCCTGAATTAAATGAAATCCAATCTGAGGCATTTGATAAAACTATAGAATTATATTCATCAAAATCTGTAATGTTACCTAATTGTCCCCAATTACCCCAACCCCAAACCCATAGAGTACCATCTAATTTTTGGCCTAGAACGTGATTATAGCCTGCTTTTAAAGAAGTAAAACACTGACAATAGCCAAACTCAATAAGTAACAAAACCAATACCAAGGTGTATTTTTTTATCATGTACAAAATAGATAGTGTAAGGATTAATTAAAACAATTATCCCTTCAAATTATTTTCAAATTACTAATTCTTAATAAGTTGCCTACTTGCCACTATTTTTTCATTATTCTTTAAAGCGATGATATAACAACCGCTTTCTAAACCCGAAAGGCTAAATATAGCTGAAAGATTGGTACTTGCAACTGGTTGCGATTCATATACGTTTCGACCAGAAGCGTCATAAATAACAATGGTATTGATAACCGCTGTACCGCTGTAACTTAGGTTTACTTCATTATGTACTGGATTTGGGCTGATCTTTAATTCTTTTACAGTTATAGTAAAATCCTCTGTGCTTAGAGTGCAACCCACAACAGTAATGGCAGTTGGTGTGGTGTTCATCGTATTGGTACCATTACCCAGTTGTCCAAAATCATTGTTTCCCCAGGTAAAAACAGCACCACTAGTTTTCAACGCCACAACGTGCTGATAACCAGCTGAAACACTATCCCAATTGGTATCACTTCCTATCTGAATTGGATGTAATTGATTGGTTGTGGTACCATCTCCCAACTGACCTACATCATTCAAGCCCCAAGCCCATAAAGTACCATCGGTTTTTATGCCAAAAGATATTCGAAAACCTGCAGCAACAGTTTTCCAATTGTTTGAGGTTCCTATTTGTGTTGGCACAAAACGATTGTAATTCGCTGGATAATTATCGCCTGTTTCACCACTTCCACCATCGCCCCAAGCCCATAATGTATTATTGTTCTTCAAAGCTAAAATATGAGACGTTCCTACACTTATGAACTTCCAATCGGTATCAGGATTGTGTTGGGTAGGAACAGTACGAACAGATAGTAAATTATCACCTAATAAACCTGCAATATTCTGACCCCAACACCACAAAGTACCATTGTTTTTCAATGCAAAAGATGAACTAACATCACTAACGGCTATCATTTTCCAATCAGTAGCATTACTTACCAATACAGGATTAACGATATCATTGCAACAACTTCCATTACCTACTTGGTAATAATCATTTTGACCCCATCCCCATATCGTATTATCAGTTTTCATAGCTATAGTCTGGGAGCCACTAGAGACAACATATTTCCAATTAATAGCAGTTCCTATTTGCATTAAATCAAAATAACCTTGAGTAGTATTGTTGCCAACACCCAAACTACCATATAAATTTCCACCACACCCCCATAAAGTTCCATCAGATTTTACAGCAAAAGTGTTAAACTTGTTTGCTGAAAAATATTGCCAATTTGAATTGTTTGATAATGGTAATGGTGAATATTCATCAAATCCAGTGGAATTGGCTAATTGTCCCCAATTACCCCAACCCCAAACCCATAAAGTACCATCAGATTTTTGGCCTAGTACGTGATTATAGCCTGCTTTTAAAGAAGTAAAACACTGACAATAGCTAAACTCAATAAGTACTAGAAGCAATAAAAAAGTGTATTTTTTTTTCATAATGTAAAAATTAGTAGTGTAAATATAAAAATAAGCGGTTGACTGAACAACCGCTTATCAACTTTAACTATTCTTTTATTAATTTTTGTTGCATCACCCATCCGTTTTTATTTTGAACTACAACGACATAAACTCCTACAGGATAATCACTAACATCCAATACTGTTGTACCATGAGTAGCAGTAAGGGTCAAAGAATTAAGAAGACGACCTGTCAAATCATATACCAGTACCTCAGAATTTAATTCCATCGCCTGATAATTTAATACCACATACTCTTGGGCGGGGTTTGGAACCAATACTAATGATGCTGCTGTTAATTTAAAAGGAACATCAGAATTAACTTTAATGACCTCACTAATGCGACAAGCAGGAAGTTCAACTTCAAAATCAGTGCTACATGGTTGACCTTCTAAAGTAACTCCATTCAACAATAAATGCACTAAGCCTCCATTAAAGGTACCAATTGGGATTACTGTAATTAAATAACTATGATTTCCTGGCAATATAGCAAATCCTGAAGGATCTAGAATCACCTCATTATTAGGGGAGGTTACAGTTACTGGAAAGGAACTCGATAAACTATTATTTACAGTCAAAATCAAACTAAAGGAACAGAATTTAGTATCATTAACACGAAGCTCTTTAACTCCAATCTCTTTAATCGGACATTTAGGACATTCCATTTTTCTCTTTTAATTTTTCTTTTAAAACCCAACTTATTTTTTTTACGTAAATATTAAAAATAAAGTGATGGAAAATTATAAAACTGCAACAGAACCAGGTATTTTAATTAAAAAATTTGGTACAATAACTAACCAAGAAATAATTTTGAAAAACGGAAATATTCAAAATAAAATTAATTTTGAATCAATTGACAGAGTTAATTTGATTAAACATCGCGTATACTTTACAAATCTTGCTTTTTTAATTATTAGCTCACTTTTAATGATAACAATATTTGTATTGCATGATATACAATTAATTTCTAAAATGGGAATTGCCCTTGTTGCAAGTGGCAGTTTTATACTTTCAATAAGTCACAAATTTTATTTTTACCTACTTATAATTAAACTTAACAATAAAGAAAATTTTAAAGTAAAATCAACTCAATTTCATCGGGATTGTATGAAAGAATTTTATTTTTCTATATTAAAAAAGGTTAAAAAAAATAAACAAGTTTTATTTGAAAAACCAATTGAATATAATTATTCTGCTTAACTTTAAATCAATCAAAATTAAGGTAACACAATTTCTCCTTTCCAGTTCATAAATCCACCTTCAAGGTTATAAACATTTTCAAAACCTAGTTGCTCCATTATATCGCAGGCCTGCGAACTTCTACCTCCTACTTTACAATAAACAAAATATTTTTTTGATTTGTCGAGTTGCTCTAGCTTATTAATAAATTCTTTTCCGTTATAAATATCATTCAAAATTGCATTTTGAATAATCCCGTCATTACACTCCTCTTGAGTTCTTACATCTAAAATTAGTGCGTCCTTCTCTGTTTCTACTTTTTTTGCCCAATCGCTTTGTGATAAATTCATTGTGTTTTTTTTCAAAAATAGTAATTTCAAATCATTAACATAACATTATAAATAAAAATCTTAACATAAAAATAACATACATTTGTATATACAAATAAATAATTATACTACATTTGTATCTACAAATATCATCAATACAATAATGAAGATTGAAGAAATAATAAAAAGTACGATTGTGATGGATGATGCTAAAAAATTAATTTTAAATATCATGTATACTAGCAATATTATATCTGATAAATTTAATGAATTAATGAAACCGCATGAATTATCTAGTGAACAATATAATGTACTTAGAATTCTTAGAGGTAGAAAAGGAAGTCCTGCAAACATGTGTTCGATTCAAGAACGAATGATTGCAAAAAATAGTAATACAACAAGATTGATTGACAAATTATTATTCAAATCATTAGTCACAAGAGAAGTTTGTCCAGATAATAGGCGCAAAATAGAAGTCCAGATTACACAAAAAGGACTTGATTTATTGTCATTTTTAGATTCAAGTGTAACATCAAATGAACAACTTTTTGTGCAAAATTTAACGCTTTCAGAACAAAAACAATTAAACAATTTACTAGAAAAATACAGAAATTTAAAATAATTTACAACTATGAGTAATTTTAATCAAGACGCAAACTGGCGTTATGCAACCAAGAAATTTGACGCAACAAAAAAAATTTCTGATCAAGATTTAGCAACTTTAAAAGAATCTATAAGATTATCAGCTTCTTCTTATGGATTACAACCTTACAGAGTAATCATTGTAGAAAATCCAGAATTAAGAGCTAAATTACAACCTGCTTCATGGGGGCAAAGCCAAGTAGTAGATGCATCACATCTAATTGTTTTTGCAAATGAAACTAACTTAGGAGAAAAACAAATAGATGATTATTTCAAAAATTTAATAGAAACAAGAGGAATTCCGATGGAGGCTGTTCAAGGATACGCTGATTTTATGAAATCTAATATTGTTTCATTACCATTAGAAGTTAGAAATATTTGGACTTCAAAACAAACCTACATAGCATTAGGGAATTTATTAAACGCAGCGGCGGAATTGAAGATTGATGTAACCCCAATGGAAGGTTTTGTTCCAGACCAATACAACGAAATTTTAGGTTTAACTGAACTTGGATTAAATGCTTCTCTTGTTGCAACCATTGGTTACAGAGCTCAAGATGACGATACACAACATTATGCTAAAGTTAGAAAATCAAACGAAGATTTATTTTTAACTTTATAAAAATTTTAATACTTAATTTAATAAATACAAAACAATGAAAAACTTAAAATCAATTGCTATTGCGTTATTAGTTACAATTTCGACAGTCGCTTTAGCTCAAACTAAAAAAGTAGATGCCACAAAAAGTAAAATCACTTGGTTGGCAAAAAAGGTAACAGGGCAACATTCTGGAACTGTAAATTTAAAAGAAGGATCTTTAATTTTTAAAGGAGCAAAATTAAAAGGAGGATCGTTTGTAGTAGATATGTCTACAATTCAAGTTACCGATTTAAAAGCAGGCGAAGGTAAAGAGAAATTAGAGGGGCATTTAAACTCAGAAGATTTTTTTGGAACTGATAAATTTAAAACTGCAAATTTGACTTTTAAAACTGTAAAAGCCACTAAAATTGCAGGAACTTACAGTGTAACTGCAGATTTGACAATTAAAGAAATAACTAGTCCTGTAACATTTGATATAGCAGTAAAAGGCAAAACTGCAGATGCAAAAGTTGTTATAAACAGAACAAAATATGGTATTAAATATGGTTCTGGAAGTTTCTTTGATAACCTTGGAGACAAAGTTATTAATGATAATTTTGACTTAAATGTATCATTACAATTTTAATAAATATTGGGAATAATTGCTATAAAAATAGCCTCAAGTATAAAACTTGAGGCTATTTTATTTTATAAAATTATTAAAATTAAAGTTTTTCTACTAAATATATTTAACCCAAAAGAAACATAGAATACTTACCTCTTAAAAGAGCTTCGCTTTTTATAGAATTGATATCTATGTGAAAAAATATATTTCTAAAATCTTCTTATTGAGAAGCATAATCATTGGCTCTATGTGGTTGAAATATTAAATATACATTAAAGACTAAAGTCTAATTAAATTATATTAACTTCTGCCTCAATTTGAATTCCAAATTGTTTTAAAACCTCTGACTGAATATCTTTGGAAACTTTTAAAATTTCTTGACCCGATGCATTTCCATAATTAACCAAAACCAAAGCTTGATTTTTGTGAATTCCAGCATCTCCAAATCGTTTTCCTTTAAACCCAGCTTGTTCTATAAGCCATCCTGCAGGAACTTTTACCTGACTTTCAGAAACAATGTAATGAGGAATTTCAGGATGTAAAATGTAAATTTTATCAAAATCTGATTTAGAAATTATGGGATTCTTAAAAAAACTACCACTATTTCCGAGCTCTTTTGGATCGGGTAATTTACTTTTTCGTATTGCTATAATAGCATTGCTTATATCAAATAAATTTGGATTTATAATTTGTTGTCTCTCAAGTTCTTTAATAATATCGCCGTATGAAGAATTAATTTTGTGAGAATGTTTTGTAAGTTTAAAAGTTACTGCTGTGATAATAAATTTATCTTTAATTTCATTTTTAAAAATACTATCTCGATATCCAAAATTACAATCTTCTCTTAAAAATGTTTTAAATTGCTGATTGTCTATTTCGATTGCTTCACATGAGGTAAAAACATCTTTAATTTCAGTACCATAAGCTCCTATATTTTGAACGGGAGTTGTGCCAACGTTTCCAGGAATTAAAGACATGTTTTCTAACCCACCAAAATTTTGATTTATAGTCCAGAGCACAAATTGGTGCCAATTTTCGCCTGCCATACTTTCGACCCAAACATGATTTTCATCTTCTTTGACTATTTTTTTTCCTTTTAAATCAATATGAATTACCAGAGTATCAATATTTTGAGTAAGTAACATATTGCTTCCACCACCCAAAATAAATTTATTTTGACCTTTATAATTTTCTAAAACTTTTTTTAATTCATTTACGGTATGAACAGCTACAAATTGTTTTGCTAGAGCTTCTATACCAAAAGTATTATATTTTTTTAAAGAAAAATTATTGTGTATTTGCATTCGTTTAAATAGGTAATTTAATTTATATAATATTTTTACTCTTCAGTTTCTACAGCTCTTCTCAAAAAATCATTTAACGATTTTAGGGCAATCATTTTTTGAGAAATGATAACATCAAAATTTTTATCTAAAAATAATTTATCATCAATTTTTTGTGAAGCTGTAAAACTTTTTAATTTTAAAAAATCAATCGCAGGATGATTTATATCATAACCTTTTGGAGCATTTTTTAGCACATTCCCTTCCTCTTTAGAAAGTTCTATAAATTCATTTTTAAACGTTGTTTCTTTGACAATATTTTCTAAATCATCATGAAAAAATTCAATTTCTTTTCTAATTTTTTTTAATTCTGATGGTTCAGGACACCATATACCTCCTGCCAAAAAACTATTCCCTTTTTCATAATGAAGATAATATCCTGATGAATTTTTATTATTTTTATTTGTCGAAAACCACAAACCAATATTGGTTTTATAAGGCTGTTTATCTTTTGAAAAGCGAATATCACGATTTATTCTAAACGTGCAATTTTTAACTTCTAATGGTTCTAAACTTTTATCCAAAGGTTTCATCACAGCTAAAAGTGAAGCTATATATTGATGATAATCTTTCTTGAAAATTTCATAACGCTTTTTGTTAGCGTGCATCCACTCTGTATTATTATTTAATTTTAAATCTTCTATAAATTGTAACGCTTCTTTGGTAATCATATAGTTGAAATTTATTTTTTAGTATTTTAAACAATCAAAAAAATTATAAATGTTTTCTAAAATCATCTTCAGATAAAAATCCTATGTTGCGCCAAACCTCTTTTGAATTTTCATACATTAAAATCACTGGTAATCCGTCAATTTTCATCGACTCAAGGAGTGTTTTATTTTCATCTGCATCAAGGCGAACAATGGTTACTTTACCTTTCATCTCTTTTTGAATTTTCAAAATATAAGGTTCCATTAGTTTGCATGGTTCACACCATTTTGCATAAAAATTTATTATTATTTTTTTATCGGTTTTTAACAAATCACCAAATTCCTGAGGACACATCCCTATTATTTTATCGCTTGGTTTTCCTAGCCCGCTCGAATTCCATTTCATGATACCTCCTTGGAGATTATAAATTTTAGAAAATCCTAATGCTTCTAGTTTATCTGATGCCTGTTTGCTTCTTCCTCCTACTTTACAATAAACAAAAACAGGTTTTGATTTATCAAAATTTTTAACTCTTGACTCAAAATCAGATGCATTCCAATTTATGTTATTAGAATTATCGAGATGCTCTATGGCAAATTCTTCTGGTGTTCGCACATCTATAAGAAGCGGGTTATTGCAAGATTTTAATTTTTCTGCAAAAATCTTAGGCTCAATAGTTTCAATAACTGAGTTGTTTTGTCCTTTACAACTAGCAAATAGTATAAAAACAAATAGAGTACTAAATATATTCTTCATAATAAGAAAATTAATTTTTATGCTAATTTATAGAATTCAATCGAATTATAAATTAAAAATTTTATAACTCTGATGGGTTGTTTTAACAATATTTTCGGTTCGTTGCGGGTGTGTATCTGATATAAAAAGTTGACCGAATTGATCTTGATTAACCATGGCGACTATTTTACTTACACGATCTTCATCAAGTTTATCAAAAATATCATCAAATAATAATATTGGTTTTTCTCCACTTTGCTTTTTTACAAATTCAAATTGAGCTAGTTTTAATGCTATCAAAAATGATTTTTGTTGCCCTTGTGACCCAAATTTTTTAATGGGATATGAATCTATTTGAAAAGCTAAATCGTCTTTGTGAATTCCGACAGATGTATATTGTAAAGCTCTATCTTTATTGATATTAATGTCTAATAATGTTAAAGTATCATTTTCAAACAAATGACTTTCATAAACTAATTGTACTGGTTCTTGCGAATCAGTAATTGCCTGATGATGTTTATTAAATATAGGTAAAAAGTCTGAAATAAAGTCTTTGCGTTTTTCAAATATCGATTGTCCTAAAATGTGCAATTGTTCATTATAAATTTGTAACATATCTGTTTCGAAAACATGATTTAATGCAAAATATTTTAGCAAAGCATTGCGTTGACTTATAATTTTTTGATATTGAATAATTTGATGCAAATAACTAGAATCTAATTGCGAAATAACACTATCGACAAATTTACGGCGTGTTTCACTGCCCTCGGTAATTAAATCAATATCAGCTGGTGAAATAATTACTAATGGAATAAGCCCTATATGATCTGAAAATTTTTCGTAAGCTTTACCATTACGTTTCAAAATTTTTTTTTGACCTTTTTTAAAACTACTTACAATTTGCTCATTTCGCGAAGCTTTTTCAAATTCGCCTTCGACTACAAAAAAATCATGATTATGCTTTATATTTTGAACCGCCAGCGGATTAAAATAACTTTTACCATTTGCTAAATGATAAATTGCATCGAGCACGTTAGTTTTTCCTACGCCATTTTTTCCCACAAAGCAGTTGATTTTTGCATTAAAATCAAAATTGACTTCAGAAAAATTTTTATAATTAAATAGCGCAATTTTTTTTAAAAACATCTGTAAAGTGTTGATACTATTGAGGAAAACAATTTTAGTAAAAATGGTATTTATTTACAGTTATTGCATGCGTGCAAATTATTAAAAAATATCGACTAAAATCGCTTTTAAATATGAATAAAAATTTTATTTTTGCGCACACTTAAATAAATTAAATGGCAACTTATAATAAAAGAGGTTACAAGGCTCCAAAAGAAAAAGAAGAAAAAATAGATTCAAATTTTATTGAAGAGACTCCAAATGTAGACAATAAAAATAGTGCTACAGCTAGAGCATTTGATTCATTAGACGAAACAGCCTCTAAGACAGAAGATTGGATTGCAAAAAATCAGAAATATATTTTAGGAGTTCTTGCAGTGGCAGCATTTGTTACAATAGGATATTTATTATTTCAACGTTTCATAGCTGAACCAAAAGAGCAAACTGCAACTGATGATTTATTTGTAGCGCAACAAAATTTTCAATTAGCTGTCGATGGTACTGTTGCTAAAACTCAAGATTCATTATTCAATCTTGTATTAAAAGGATCTGAAGGTAAACAAGGCGCAATAAGTATTGCTGATCAATATTCTGGAACAGATTCTGGAAACATCGCAAATTATTATGCAGGAATTTCATATTTAAATTTGAAAAAGTATGATGATGCTATCAAATATTTAGAAAAGTTTTCGTCAAAAGATGCTTTTTTAGGTGCAATCGCAACAGGAGCAATTGGAGATTGCTATTCTCAAAAAAATGATTTGCAAAAAGCTTTAGAATTGTATGTAAAAGCAGCTAGCGAAAATGATAACGAACTAACCTCGCCTCGATATTTAATGAAAGCAGGACAAACTGCCATGTTGTTGGGTAAAAAATCAGATGCTTTAAAATATTTTACTGAGATTAAAGAAAAATACGATACAACTCCAGAGGGTCAAAACATTGATGCTTTAATAGGAATGGCACAATAATTTAATTACGAATTAAAAATTACGAATTAAAAATTGGTCTCAATTTTTAGTTCGTTTTTTTTTACTTAAATTTTTAAATCATACAAAATGGCTACAGCTAATAAAAATCTTTCACAATACGACAAAACTAAATTACCGTCTGCAAAAGATTTTCGGTTCGGGATTGTTGTTTCAGAATGGAATGATCAGGTTACAGAAGGTTTGTGTAAAGGTGCTTTTGATGCGCTTTTAGATTGTGGTGTACGTAATGAAAATATTATTCGATGGAATGTACCTGGAAGTTTTGAACTTATTTATGGTGCAAAAAGAATGATTAAAACTCAAAATGTAGATTGTGTGATTACAATAGGATGTGTAATAAAAGGCGAAACTATGCATTTTGAATTTGTGTGTGAGGGTGTTACTCAAGGCATAAAAGACTTAAATGTTGTATCTGATGTTCCTGTGATTTTTTGTGTACTAACTGATAATACCGAGCAACAATCTATTGATAGAAGTGGAGGAATACATGGGAATAAAGGTACCGAAGCAGCTATTGCAGCAATAAAAATGGCATATTTAAGAAAAACTTCTGGTTCTCAAAAAGCAGTTGTTGGATTTAAATAAACAATTTAAAAATCAAAAATTACAAACTTCTACATAAATTTGAATAGGTATTTCTATTTTATCAACACCTTAACAAAAAAAAACATCAGATTTTAACTAAATTTGCTAAATTAAATTTTTGTGATATCAACTCTAATTTAAATTAAAAAAACGCTACTAAATTAAAAATTAATGTCAAGCATAATTCAATTACTTCCAGATCACGTTGCAAATCAAATTGCTGCGGGCGAAGTGGTGCAAAGACCTGCATCAGTTGTAAAAGAATTACTAGAAAATGCAGTTGATGCAAAAGCTACAGATATAAAACTAATAATAAAAGACGCCGGAAAATCGTTAATACAAGTCATTGACAACGGCATAGGAATGAGCATTACAGATTCTAGACTTTGTTTTGAAAGACATGCAACTTCAAAAATTAGAAAAGCAGAAGATTTGTTTTTACTTCATACTAAAGGATTTCGTGGAGAAGCACTTGCATCAATTGCAGCCATAGCTCATGTCGAATTAAAAACAAAACAAGATCAAGACGAACTTGGAACTCACATTATAATTGAAGGAAGTAAATTTATTTCGCAAGAGCCAACAGTTTTACCGAAAGGAACATCATTTACAGTTAAAAATTTGTTTTTTAATATTCCAGCACGTCGAAATTTCTTAAAATCGGAAACCGTAGAACTAAGACATATAATTGACGAATTTCAAAGAGTTGCACTAGCACATCCCAATATTTATTTTACAATGTATCACAACGGAGGGGAACATTTCAACCTACCGCAAGCAAATCTCAGACAAAGAATCGTTAGTGTTTTTGCCGGAAAAACTAATGAAAAACTAGTTCCTGTTCAAGAGGATACAGAAATTGTGACAATAAATGGTTTTGTAGGTAAACCAGAATTTTCGAAAAGAAATCGCGGAGAACAATTTTTTTTTGTAAATGATCGATATATAAAAAGTGGTTATTTACATCATGCTGTCATGGCTGCTTATGAAGGATTATTAGCTGTTGGGTCGCAACCTACCTATTATTTGTATTTGAAAGTGCCACCAAACTCGATTGATATAAATATTCATCCAACAAAAACAGAAATTAAATTTGATGATGAACACGCATTGTATGCAATTTTACGATCGGCTATAAAACATAGTTTAGGACAATTTAGTGTGGCTCCTGTTTTAGATTTTGATCGAGATCCAAATTTAGATACACCTTATGAATATAAAAATGCAACAGCAAATTATCCAAAAGTAGAGGTAGATCAATCCTACAATCCTTTTTACAACGAAAAACAGAATCAAAATACCTCAGCAAATTCATCTTACAGAAAATTAGAAAACAATTCAAACTGGGAGAGTTTATATGTTGGATTAAAACAAGATACAGAAGAAATTGCAAAATTTTCATTTGAAAACGATGAATGTACAGCATCTTTATTTGACGAAAAAGAAGAAGAACAAACTAAAAACAGAACCTACCAAATACACAAAAAATATATTGTAAGCCCCATTAAATCTGGAATGGTTATTATGGATCAAAGTCGGGCGCACCAGCGAATACTGTACGAAAAATTTTTAACTAATATGACCGTTCGACAAGCTTCGAGTCAACAATTATTGTTTCCGTTAGAACTTCATTTTTCACAAAATGACTTGGAATTAATTTCAGATTTAAAAACATCACTAGAAAATACTGGATTTGTGTTTGAACCAAGTAAAAATAGTACTATTTTAATTTCTGGTATTCCTGTAAATACTACCGAAAGCGAAATATCGATAGTTTTAGATCAGCTCGTGAGTGATTTAAATGATGGAATTCCCGAAAGTAGTTTTAGTCAAAATGATAGTATTGCAAAATCGATGGCTAAAAGTCTTGCAGTAAAAACAGGCACGTATTTGACCGAAGGAGCGCAAGAAAATCTTGTAAATAATCTTTTTGCTTGCAAAGAGCCTAATGTTTCACCTTTTCAAAAACCCACTTTCATAACGATGCGTGTGGAAGATATTGATAAAAAATTTGCATTATGATGAATATTACTCCAGTTGTCAAACAACTTTTGATTATTAATATTATCTTTTTTATTGGTTCTCAGTTTCTACCAGTGGCTGAAACTTATTTTGCCTTATTTTATTTTGAAAATCCTGTTTTTAAATTTTGGCAACCTATAACACATATGTTTATGCACGGTGGCATTATGCATATAGCATTTAATATGTTTGCTCTCTATTCTTTCGGGAGTAATTTAGAATCTATCTGGGGTTCAAAAAAGTTTTTATTTTTTTACATTTCCTGCGGTTTAGGTGCGGCACTGATTCATAGTTTAGCTAATTATTACCAATTTCATCAAGGTTTAGACTCATTGATGGAAAGTGGCTTAAAAAAATCAGAAATTTTAAAAATTTTAGCTCAAGGTAAATATGATACTAATTGGCAACAAATTTTACTTGGCTCCGATTTTAATAATTTTGTACAAAGTTATATGGTTCCAGCAGTAGGTGCATCAGGAGCAATTTATGGATTACTCGCTGCATTTGCCTATTTATTTCCAGATGCACAATTATCGATGATGTTTATCCCAGTTCCTATAAAGGCAAAATATTTTGTTCCTATTTTAGTTCTTTTTGATTTGTTTTCTGGCGTAACAGGAAGCACATTAATGGGAGGAGGAATTGCACATTTTGCTCATGTTGGAGGTGCATTGTTTGGAATTATAATGGTTATGTTTTGGAAAAAAAATCAATTTAATGACAACCGTTGGAATTAAAAATATAAATTTAAAAATTTAAGTAGTACAAATGAATATTTTAGATGATTTAAAATTACAATACAAAATAGGAGGTTTTTCAAACAAAATTATTTTTTGGAATGTAGGTTGTTTTGTATTGTCTATTATTTTGTTTTATAAATTTAAAGAAGGCTCTTTTAACTATCCCGTGTGGATTTCGTTATCCTCAAATCCTACTGATATCTTATATTTCCCTTGGACTTTACTTACCTACTCATTTTTGCATGCTGGTTTTTTTCATCTTCTTTTTAATATGATGATTTTAAATTTTTCTAGCAGGTTATTCTTAACTTATTTTACCCAAAAACAATTTTTAGGGTTGTATTTTTTAAGTGCAATTTTTGCAGGTGGTTTATTTTCAATTTTCTATTATATTTTAGGTTTTCAATCAAATATTGTGGGTGCTTCAGGATCTGTAATGGCAATTCTTGTAGCAACCACAACCTATCAGCCATTAATGGAAATAAGATTAATGTTTATAGGCAACATTAAACTTTGGTATCTAACAGGAGTTTTTATTCTGCTAGATTTACTACAAATTTTAACCGACAATACTGGAGGTCATATTGCTCATATAGGTGGTGCACTATTTGGATTTTTATATATTAAGTTATTACAAAACGGAACCGATTTAAGCAAAATAGTGAGTTCGGTAATTGATTTTTTTGGAACACTTTTTCAACCAAATAAATCAAATCCTTTTAAAAAAGTACACGTAAACTCACGAGGAAATATTCCTAAAAATGAAAGTAAAATAATAATAAAAGATAAAACCCAACAGCAAATAGATGAGATACTAGATAAAATAAGTAAATCTGGATATGAAAGTTTAAATGTCGCTGAAAGAGATTTTTTATTTAAAGCTGGAAAATGAGGCTGTTAGTTAATGGTTTTCGTATGTTATTGGTTTATAAAGTTATTAAATGAAAAAACTCTCTTGGTTTAACAAAACAGTTTTCTTTCTAAATATAGTTTTGACTGTGCTCACAGTTCTTGCTTATGTTTTACCTTTTCTAGCACCAAAATTATTTCCATTTCTTTCTGTTTTAACTTTAATTTTACCTTTGTTTTTAATCTTTAACGGATTATTTTTCATTTATTGGATGTTTCAACTTAAACGTCAAATGATACTCTCGGGTATAGTTTTGATTATAGGAATTACATTTATTAACAAATTTTATAAATTCTCAAACACAACAAACAACGATGATGAAAGCGATTTTGTGGTAATGAGTTACAACGTTCGGTTATTTAATTTATTTCAATGGATTCCGAGAGATGATGTGAAACAAAAAATTAAAAGTTTTATAAACGATCAAAATCCTGATATACTTTGTATTCAAGAATATTCTGAAACGGCTAAAATAGATTTGCGCGTTTACAAGCATAAATTTATTTTTATGCAAGGAAACAAAATTAAAACTGGACAAGCTATTTTCTCAAAATATCCTATAATCGATAAGGGAAATATCAATTTTCCAGATTCAGATAATACAGTTATTTATGCTGATATACGCATTGAAACTGATACAATTAGAGTATATGATATGCATTTACAATCTATTCAAATTACTCCTGATGTAAATGAAATTCAAGAAAATGTTGATGTCATTGACAAACAAAAATCCCAATTAGTTATAAAACGAATTAGTAAAGGTTTTAGAAAACAGCAACTTCAAGCTGAAATTTTAATGAAACATAAAAATAATTGTCCTTATCCAATAATCATTTGTGGAGATATGAACAATAGTGCCTTTTCGTATGTGTACAGAAATGTAAAAGGAAACTTGAACGATTGTTTTGAGGAAGCTGGAAAAGGTTTTGGCGAAACCTATAATTTTAAATATTATCCAGCTCGAATTGACTATATTTTTACCGATAAAAGCATGAAAGTAAAAAGTTTTAGAAACTTTTCAGATTTTAAAAACTCTGATCATTATCCTATTGTAGCTCGATTGATGGTCGAATAGTTGTTTAAAGTTCTTGTCTCATTAAATAGTCCTTAGCATAACGACCTTCATTAAAAAGCAAATCTAAAATACTTAAATTATTCAAAAAACCATGCTTTTCGCCAAAAACTTGGGTGTAAGAATCTAATATTGAGTTATCTTTTTTTCCGTTTGCTAAATGTCTAAAATCAATTATATTAGGAGTAGTATGAAAGTATTCAGTAGTTTCTTTATACACAAAAGTAAGTCCCAAGCATTTAGAAACTAAAGCCATAGTATCTAAATTTAAATCTAACAGAAAATTGTATTTTTTTTCGAAAATAACTCGAATATCATCTTCAAAATATTCAAAAAAAGGAGAACTTCTATAAGCTGCTTCTAGAGACTTAAAATGTTGTTTTTGCCAATCAAATGCAGTTTCAAGTTGAATGTTTTTAGTTTTTTGATGTGCTTCTTTACAATGTTTTATAGGGATATTTAATAATTGCAAACCATTTGGACTATAAATATACATTCGGTTTCTATTGGTTTGCTTCTGAAAATTATCTTGTATTTCCAAATAAATTTCATCTACTTTCAGCATAGCCACAAAATGACTTATTGAAGGAAAGTAAGTAGGGTAAATTAAAATTTTATTCATTATTTAATGAAAGTTTTAAAGTCAAAAGTCATAAAGTCCATTACAGACCATATGACTTTTGTAATAGTAACAATCAATTTTCTAATTGCAACATTATTTAATTAACTAATTATTTTTGCGCTTTTTCCAGAAATAATCTCCAATAAAATAAGCAACTAGGAAAATTAAGAAAAATTTGAAATACGATTGCGGTTGTCCTTCGCCACTAACGGTTGTGAATAATCGTTCCCATCTAATTTTTCCAAAACCTTTACCGTGAGTGTCCCAACTCATCCAAATAAAAATTGGCTTTCCAACTATATGATCTTCGGGGGTATATCCAAAGTAACGTGCATCCAACGAGTTATGACGGTTGTCTCCCATCATCCAATAGTAATTTTGTTTAAAAGTATAGGAAGTCGCAATTTTATCATTTATATAAATATCATTACCAACAATTTTGAGTGAGTTTCCCTCATATTCTGATATTATTTTATTATAAAAAGGAAGTGTTTTTTTATTTAAATCAACTTTTTTTCCTTGTTGTGGAATATATATTGGTCCAAAATTATCACAACTCCAATTGTTTGTTACTGATGGTTTTCCGTCTTGAAAATCAGGGAAAATTCCATCTTCTGGACCTTTACGAATTACTTTTGTTACAGAGGTTACCCCTGGAACATTTTTCATTCGGTCAGCATTTTCAAAAGTCATTGCCTGAATAAAAAGAGTATCTCGAGCTTGGGTTTTAAACCCAGCACCATCGGTAACTTTCATATCATTCAATAAAAATTCAAAATCTATTGGCGTTTTACCATCTATAGTAACATTATATGAATATTGTGGTTTTGCTCGTTCGGGTAAAATTAATTCTTTACCATTTATAAAAACAACTCCATTTTTTACTGAAAGCGAATCGCCAGGAATACCAACACAACGTTTTACGTAGTTAGTTTTTTTATCCCGGGGTTTATCATACCTCTTGTCGGCTGGCTTATACATATTAAACAAGGTGTCTGCTGGCCAATTAAAAACAACAATATCGTTTTTTTTAATTTTCTCAAAACCTGGAAATCTAAAATAAGGAAGTTGAGGCAATTGTAAATATGATCTTACATTTAAAAGGGGTAAAGTATCGTGTACCATTGGTGCTGCAATTGGAGTCATTGGTGTTCGAGCTCCATAATTTATTTTACTTACAAATAAGAAATCTCCCACAAGCAATGACTTTTCTAAGGATGAAGACGGTATTGTAAAAGGCTGAATTAAATATGTATGAACCAAAGTAGCAACAACTACGGCAAATAATAAAGAACTAACAGTATCACCAGTTTTTGTTGAAGCAACTAGGCTCCTGTTGGCTATATAAGAAACATTTTGGGTATAATTAATATAATAAATATAAAATCCGAAAGTAATAATTCCCAAAAAAGTATCTGTTGATGAATTTTTTCCGAAACTTCGCAAGGTTTCAACCCAAACTACGGGAAACATAATTAAATTTATTACTGGAACAAAAAGTAAAACAGTCCACCATGTAGGACGATTTATAATTTTCATTAAAATAATTGAATTATATACCGGAATAAAGGCTTCTATCGCTTTTTTTCCTGCTTTTTCATATAGTTTCCAAGTCCCTAAACCATGAATAATTTGAACTACTAGAAAAAAAATAAACCATTGAAAAATACTCATAACTTTACTTTTAATTTTTTAAATAATATTTGTCTAACTATGTTTAAAGTTTTTAAACTAACTCTAAAACATCTCGCATTGTGAAAACTCCTTTTTTACCTATTATCCATTCCGACGCAATTAAGGCCCCAATTGCAAACCCATTTCTATTATGTGCTTCATGCTTTATTTCTATTGTATCAACTTCTGATTTGTAAAAAATACTGTGTGTTCCTGGAACATTTTCTATTCTTTGGGCATCAATATAAATATGGTTTTTATCTAAATTTTTTTTCAAACTCCAATCGCTATAATTTGAATTTGCTATAACTCCTTTGGCTAAGGAAATAGCAGTTCCACTAGGAGCATCTAGTTTTTGGGTGTGATGAATCTCTTCCATCGAAACTGAATATTGATTAAATTTAGACATCATTTTTGCCAAATAATCATTTAATTCAAAAAACAAATTCACTCCCAAACTAAAATTTGAAGCGTATATAAAAGCACCCATCTTTTCTTGACAAAGCGCTTCCATTTTTGAATATTCGTCTAACCACCCAGTAGTTCCTGAAACAACTGGAATCCCATTTTTTAAACATTGAGATATATTTGAAACAGCTGCTGATGGTACACTAAAATCTATCGCAACATCTGCAAATTGTAAACCTTCAAATGTTGTTGTTTGGTCTTTACGAAGTATAATTTCGTGACCTCGATGCAAAGCAATTTTTTCGATCACTTTCCCCATTTTACCGTATCCCAAAAGAGCTATCTTCATAATTAATTAGATACTAATTTTGATAATTTGTTACAAGTAAACCATTTTTATTTAAAATTATAACTTAATTTAAAGCCTAAATTATCTCTTGCTGTAAGATCATCTCGATATAAATCTGGCTTAAACGATAGTTTGTCATTTACGTTAAACTGCATCAAGTGAGCATCAACATTTGCATCGACTATATTTAAAACATAAAAAAGAATGGTTACTAATGCTGACAAATCGCGGTTTTTTTGGTAAAATTTTTGACCTGCAATTAATCGAGTATCATCTAAATATCTGAAATCATCATCTGTAAAACCCTCGAGTCTTCGTTTGTATGCATCACGATACTGATTGTATTTTTTTTGATTGCTTAACAAGAAATAAATACTTGTTCCTAACGCACCGTAAACTAAAGGTACTTTCCAATATTTTTTATTGTATACTTGACCCATTCCTGGAAAAATAGCTGAATAAAACGCAGCCTTTGCAGGTGAAAGCGGATTTATTTTTGATTTATTTTTAACTAAAGTATCAGTTACTATTAAATCATTTCCAACTTTAACTTGTCCAAAAGTTGAAATTGATCCTAATAAAGAAAAACAAATTATGATGTAAAATATTCTTTTCACTAATGATTAATTAATTTCAAAATCCTATTAAAATCTTCCTGAGAATGAAATGGAATTTCGATTTTTCCTTTCCCATTTCCTGCAATTTTTACATTTATTTTAGCACCAAAAAATTCAGTGAAAGCAAGTTTTTTAGAATCTTCAATTTCTAAGATAGTTTTCTTTTTAGAACTTATACTTTTTGGCTTCTGACCTTCTTGATATTTTTTAACTATTTCCTCTGTATCACGAACAGAAAGGTTTTGGCTTACAATTTTCTGATAAATTGATGCTTGAATTTCTTGATTTTCGATAGAAATTAAAGCTCTACCATGACCCATACTAATAAAACCATCTCTTATTCCTGTTTGAATAATAGGATCTAACTTTAAAAGTCGTAAGTAGTTTGTTATTGTCGAACGTTTTTTTCCAACGCGTTCACTCATTTGCTCTTGTGTAAGTTGAATTTCTTCAATTAATCGCTGGTATGATAATGCAATTTCAATAGGATCTAAATCATGACGCTGAATATTTTCAACTAGTGCCATAACAAGTGACTCATTATCATTTGCAATACGAATATAAGCTGGAATTGTTTTTAATCCAATTAATTTTGAAGCTCGTAAACGTCTTTCGCCCGAAATTAATTGATATGTGTTGAATTCAAGTTTTCTTACTGTTATGGGCTGAATCACCCCTAATTCTTTTATTGAAGTAGCTAATTCTTTTATCGCATCTTCATTAAAATTGCTTCGTGGTTGAAAAGGATTTATTTCGATAGTTTCTAGATCAAGCTCGATAATGTTGCCCACAACCTTATCGGCATTTTTATCGTCAACTGATTTTATATCATTAGCAGGATCTTTCAAAAGTGCTGATAATCCACGTCCTAATGCTTGTTTTTTAACTGCTTGTGCCATTTTAAAAAATTAATTGCTGTTTTTCTTGATAATTTCTGAGGCTAACGAAAGATAATTTGCGGCACCTTTACTAGTGGCATCAAAATTTATTATGCTTTCGCCAAAACTTGGAGCCTCGCTTAATTTTACATTTCTTTGAATTATAGTTTCAAAAACCATATCATTAAAATGTTTTTGAACCTCTTCAACCACTTGGTTTGAAAGTCTTAAACGAGAGTCATACATTGTTAAAAGCAAACCTTCGATATCTAAATCTGGATTATGAATTTTTTGAACACTTTTTATTGTATTTAATAACTTGCCTAATCCCTCTAATGCAAAATATTCGCACTGGATGGGGATTACAACCGAATCTGCTGCAGTTAAAGCATTTAAAGTTAACAAACCCAGTGATGGAGCACAATCGATAATAATATAATCATATTTATCTTTAATAGATTCTAGTGCTTTTTTGAGCATATATTCTCTATTTTCTTTATCTACAAGTTCAATTTCGATTGCCACAAGATCAATATGAGCTGGAATTACATCAACATTAGGTGAAGAAGAAGCAACAATGGCATCTTGAGGATTATTACTGTGCTCTAAAACCTGATACGTTCCAATGGATACATTTTCAACATCAATTCCTAAACCAGAACTTGCATTAGCCTGAGGATCAGCATCAATCAATAACACTTTTTTTTCTAATACACCTAATGATGCCGCAAGATTTATTGACGTTGTAGTTTTACCAACACCTCCTTTTTGATTCGCAATTGCTATGATTTTGCCCATTTAAAGTTTTAAGTTTGAGGGGTAAAAATACAATTTTTTATGGTTTATTCAAGTGTTACTTGTTAACAATGGCATAAATTTTCCAAACTGTTTTAGGTAATTTATCATTTACATTTAAATTATTTAATTAACAATTAGTTAAAAAATAATTAGTTAAAAAAAACCATCATGAATAAAAATAATGAGTATAAATTATTGCTATATAATAATATAAGTCGTGATAACTAATATCAATTAATAATAACAGAAAGAAGCTTCGAGTAAAAAAGTATATATTTGAAATCTAATAATAACAAACATGGAGGTTGAAAAAACAGAATTAAAACGTTCCCTTGGATTAATTGATGCAACAAGTTTAGTCGCTGGTTCAATGATTGGATCTGGAATTTTTTTAGTAACTGCGGCTATGGCTCGCGACGTGGGATCGGCTGGGTGGATTTTAGTAATTTGGTTACTAACGGGTTTGCTTACTATGTCTGCAGCATTGAGTTATGGTGAACTTGCGGGCATGATGCCAAATGCAGGAGGACAATATGTATACATCCAACGTGCTTATGGCAAATTAATTTCTTTTTTATACGGTTGGACAGTTTTTACAGTAATTCAAACGGGAGTTATTGCTGCTGTGGCGGTTGCTTTTGCAAATTATACAGCTGTTTTTTTTCCAATTTTAGAGGGGAAAATATTTAGTGTTGGCAAAAGTTTTGTATTTACTAATAAGCAGGTTGTAGCAATGCTTAGTATTATTTTACTAACTTACATTAATACTAAAGGAGTAAAAAATGGCAAAGTAATTCAACTAATTTTTACTACTGCCAAACTTCTTGCTCTTTTTGCGTTAATTATTTTAGGTCTATATGTAGGTTTAAAATCGGATGTTTTTACCACAAATTTTTCAAATATGTGGAATGCAAGCAAAACAGTATTAGAAGAAAATGGAACAATAACAATCACAAAATTATCTGGTGTAGCGTTACTTGGAGCCATGGGAGCAACAATTATAAATTCACTTTTTTCAAGTGATGCTTGGAATAATGTAACTTTTATTGCAGGAGAAATTAGAGACCCAAAAAAAAATATTCCAAGAAGTTTATTTCTTGGAACTTTATTAGTTACAATAATTTATATTTTAGCAAATGTTGCCTATTTAACATTGTTGCCATTACACGGAAATCCAACTGCTGGGTCAATTGCTCAAAACGGAATTATGTTTGCCAGTCAAGATCGAGTTGGTGCAGCTGCAGCAAGTGTAATAATGGGAAATTTTGGAGTTTTTGCAATGGCAGGTTTAATAATGATATCCACTTTTGGGTGCAATAGTGGGTTAATTTTATCAGGCGGTAGATTATTTTTTGCCATGGCCAATGATGCACTTTTTTTTAAAAATGCCAAAGAATTGAATAAATTTCAGGTGCCAGAAAAAGCCTTATGGTTGCAATGTCTTTGGGCTTGTGTACTTTGTATATCTGGCAAATATGGCGATTTACTTACCTATGCTACATTTGCATCATTACTTTTTTATATTTTAACAATAGGTGGATTATTCATTTTAAGAAAAAAAGAACCTCATACTCAAAGACCTTATAAAGCCTTTGGATATCCTTTTGTTCCCATATTATATATAGTACTAACTACATTAATTTGTTTTTGCCTACTCAAATATGATACTCGCAATACAATGCTCGGTTTAGTTATTGTTGGATTGGGTATTCCTGTGTATTACTTATTTTTGAATAAAAAAGAATAAAATCAAATTTAAATATTTTAGTAAATTCTTAAATATTCATTATAATTGTTTGATAGTAATTTTTTCTTAAAAATTTAACAACTATTTGCGAAATTGATAATTCAATCGATATAGAATGTAAACTAAATCTTTTCATCTTGATTTTATTATATTTGCTTCAGCAAAATATACAAACTAATTATATCATAGCATGACAAAAATTAAAGTATTAAATCCAGTTGTAGAATTGGATGGAGACGAAATGACACGAATTATTTGGAGTTTTATTAAAGAACAACTAATCCTTCCTTACTTAGATTTAGATATTAAATATTATGATTTAGGTATTGAAAGTCGTGAGGCAACAAAAGATCAAATCACGATAGATGCGGCAGAAGCTATAAAAAAATATAACGTTGGGATAAAATGTGCGACAATAACGCCGGATGAAGATAGAGTAAAAGAATTTAATTTATCAAAAATGTGGAAATCGCCAAACGGAACTTTACGTAACATTATAGGCGGAACCGTTTTTAGAGAACCAATTATAATGAGCAATGTACCAAGATATGTACAAGGTTGGACAAAACCGATTGTTATTGGCAGACATGCTTTTGGAGATCAATATAAAGCAACAGATACCGTCATTAAAGGAAAAGGAAAACTCACTATGACTTTTCAAAGTGAAAATGGCGAAACAAAATCGTGGGAAGTATATGATTTTCAAGGCGATGGTGTAGCTATGGCAATGTATAATACTGACGAAAGCATTTATGGTTTTGCCCATTCCTCTTTTCAAATGGCTTTGACTAAAAAATGGCCACTTTACTTATCTACAAAAAATACAATTTTAAAATCTTATGATGGTAGATTCAAGGATATTTTTGAAGAAGTTTATCAATCTACCTACAAAACTGAATTTGATAAAAATGGGATGATTTATGAACACCGTTTAATTGATGATATGGTGGCTTCTGCAATGAAATGGAGCGGTGGCTTTGTTTGGGCTTGCAAAAATTATGATGGTGATGTGCAATCAGATACTGTCGCACAAGGCTTTGGATCGTTAGGATTAATGACATCAGTATTAGTAACTCCTGATGGTAAAACAGTTGAAGCCGAGGCTGCACATGGAACGGTAACACGCCATTTTAGAATGCATCAACAAGGAAAAGCCACATCGACAAACCCGATTGCATCTATTTTTGCTTGGACTCGGGGCTTGGAACACAGAGGTAAATTAGACCAAAATCAAGAATTAATAAATTTTTGTTTGGCACTCGAGCAGGTTTGTGTTGAAACTGTCGAATCAGGAAAAATGACAAAAGATTTGGCAATGCTGGTAAAACCAATTGGATTGACAGATACTGATTACTTAACTACAGAGGGATTCTTGGGTGCAATCAAAGAAAATTTAGAAAAAAAATTAAAATAAAATTTAAATAAAATAATATAAAATTCAAAGACGGCTCAGGTCGTCTTTTTTATTTTTTATCTTCTTTAACTAAAATAATTTTTGCTTTGACTCCTGTGGTTAAATTCCATTTATTGTTTGTAATTACAGTTCCTTTATCATCAAAAACAGTAAATTGAGCTGTATTTGGTCCAGACAATCCTTGATTTAAAGCTTCAAATTCTATTTTGTTAAAACCTACTTCAAGGTCTAAAAACACCTCTTTATAATCTGATTCTAATTCAATATCATCAACCACTATTCGATCATTGTTCCAAATTCTAACTCGATCTCCGTCTGGAGCTTCGTGATCTCGACAAGCCACTCGAATAATTTTAGAATTACTTTTAAATTGTCCTAAAAATGTATCACTTTTAAAACGTTCTTCTATATTTCCATCTTTTTTATTATATCTGTCTTCAAATAATTCAGAAGGATTTCTAAGTTCATACTGAGGTTTAGCAGTTAGCTCAACTTTGGGTTTACTTAAAACATTATCTAATAATTTGTCTTTTGGGTTTTTTAAAAATTTACTTTCAAAAGGAATGGTTTGGGGTTTGTTAGGGTCGGTATCTTTTGGTGCCTGTGCAACTTTCGGTGCATTTTTTTTTATCTTTAAACCAAAATTTAAAGGCTTTTTTGACGATTCAAACTGAGCTTGAATTGTTATAGAAAAGCAAATTACAATTAGAATAACAAATTTTTTCATTTGTAATAAATAAGATGTAAAAGTATTTAAAATTCAATTACAAAAATCTCATTCTTAACCATACATTAACATTTGGTGAGTAACAACTTAGAAGTTTAATCGTCAAATTTGCACAATAAAACAAATACTATGGTTTTTAGAAAAATTCTTCTATTTATACTTTTTTTTATTACGATTAAAGGATTTTCTCAGGAAAAATATACAATTAGTGGCATTATATCTGACCTAAAGAATAATGAAACTTCTATAGGAGTGAATGTTACAATTAAGGGAACCAAAATTGCAACAACATCCAATGAATATGGATTTTACTCTATTACGCTTCCAAAAGGAGAATATGAGTTTACCATAAGTTCAATAGGATTTGAAACCATCGAAGAAAAAATATCTCTTACTGAAAATATCAAGAAAAATTTTAGTTTGGTAGAAAGTGGCGAACAGCTTCAAGAAGTTATAATAACCGAAATAAATAAAACCAACACTCGCAAACCCGAAATGAGTGTAAATAAATTATCAATTACAACTATAAAACAAATGCCCGTTGTACTTGGCGAAGTTGATATTATAAAGTCAATATTATTCTTGCCCGGAGTAACAAATGCTGGTGAAGGACAATCTGGCTTTAATGTTCGTGGTGGCGGTGCAGATCAAAATTTGATATTACTTGATGAAGCCACAATATTTAATTCTTCTCATTTATTTGGTTTTTTCTCGGTTTTTAATCCAGATGCCATTAAGGATTTAAAACTTTATAAAGGAGGAATCCCTGCTCGATTTGGTGGTAGAGCATCTTCAGTTTTAGATATTTATCAAAAAGACGGCAACAGCAACAACTTTCATATGAATGGTGGTATTGGATTAATTTCCAGTCGAATTCTGGCCGAAGGTCCTATTGTAAAAGACAAAGGTTCGTTTTTAATTGGCGGTAGAGCATCTTATGCTCATTTATTTTTAAAATTGACAAATAATAAAAATTCAGCTTATTTTTATGATTTAAATACTAAACTTAACTACAAATTAAATAAAAATAATAATCTCTATTTATCTGGTTATTTTGGTCGAGATGTTTTTAACTTAAGTAACAGTTTTATAAATACCTACGGAAATTCTACACTTAATTTAAGATGGAATCATTTATATAGTGATAAATTGTTTTCAAATCTATCATTAATTTATAGTGATTATTATTATGGTTTAAATCTTGATTTTATTGGTTTAAACTGGGATTCGGGAATTAGAAATTACAATATAAAATATGATTTTAAACATTATTTATCCAATAAAACTAAATTGAGTTATGGTTTAAATTCTATTTATTATGATTTTAATCCTGGAACAATTGCCCCCTCAAAAGATGACTCAGCTATAAACAGAAAACAAATTGAAAAAAAATATGCTTTTGAACCAGCTTTATACTTTGATATTGAACAAAAACTCACAAGCAAAACTACATTTCAAGCGGGACTTCGATATAGTTTATTTTATAGATTAGGTAGTTCTACAAAAAACATATATCAAAATGGCAATGCTGTAACCTTTGATTCCGATTTAAAAATTTATGAAAAAGGAATTCCTATTGGCACAGAATATTATGGAAACAACAAAGTATTAGCAAATTTCTCTAATTTAGAACCAAGATTTTCAATGGCTTATGAAATAAACGAAAACAAGTCTGTTAAAATAAGTTATAATCGAATGGTACAATATTTACAACTAATTTCAAATACAGCTTCTCCTACTCCACTTGATGTTTATTCGCCAAGTGATAGCTACATCAAACCTCAAATTGCCGACCAGTTTGCAGTAGGATATTTTGCAAATTTAAAAGATAATGCATATTCACTTGAGTTAGAAAGTTATTATAAAAAAGTAAAAAATAGAATTGATTATATTGATGGTGCCGATTTGATTGCTAACGAAGCCATTGAGCAAATAATCCTTAATGGAGAATTGCGTTCCTACGGATTAGAAATTTTATTTAGAAAAAATACAGGTAAATTTACGGGTTGGATAGCCTATACCTTATCAAAATCTGAACAAAGAACCCCAGGTAGAACAGACATTGAAACAGGAATCAACAATGGAAATTGGTATAAATCTGCTTATGATAAACTGCACAATATTGCAATAACAAGTTCCTATAAATTGAATAAAAAATGGATGTTTGGCGCAAATTTTACTTTACAAACAGGTCAACCTGTGACCTATCCAAACGGAAAATATGTATATCAAGGCGTTACAGTTCCTAGTTATGGTTTGCGTAACGAAAATAAATTGCCAACATATCATCACTTAGATATTGTAGCTACATTAACCCCAAAACATAATTCTAAGAAAAACTGGAAAGGCGAATGGGTGTTTAGTATTTATAATATTTATGGTCGAAAAAATGCGGCTTCAATTAGTTTTCAACAAAATGCAGATACTGGTAATAATGAAGCAATAAGATTATCCATATTTGGATTTGTTCCTGCTGTTACTTATAATTTTAAATTTTAAAAATTAAATTAAATATCAAGTTGTTTCCTAAATAATTTGAAAAAAATGTTTATATGAAAAAAATAATCCTACTTTTTATTTTAATGATTTTCTCTAGTTGCCAAGATAAAATTGATGTAAATCTCGATACAGCAACTCCAAAACTAGTAATAGATGCAAATTTAGTTTGGCAAAAAGGAACTTTAGGAAATGAGCAAACAATAAATCTTACAACAACATCAGATTTTTATGGTAATGATATACCAAAAGTTTCAGGAGCAGTGGTTTATGTTACAAATATTTCTAGTAACGAGGTATTTAATTTTATAGAAATTCCTTTGACTGGAAAATATATTTGCACAAATTTTGTTCCCATTATCAATCAAAATTATAAACTAACAATTTTGAATAATGGAACAACTTTTACTGCAACAGAAAAATTATTTGCAACACCAGCTATTGGAAATGTCGAGCAAATAACTTTACCTGGTTTAACAGGAGACGCAACCCAAATAAAATTCTTTTTTCAAGATAATGGCAGTGAAGATAATTTTTATCTGATAAAATTTAAGAATAGTACTAAAGTAATCCCAGAGTTAAATGCTCTTGAAGATAAATTTTTTCAAGGAAATCAAATGTTCGGACTTTACTTTGATGATAAAATAAAACCCGGAGATGAACTAGATATGTCTTTACGTGGTATTTCTCAAAAATATTTTAACTATATTTCAAAGCTCATAAATATTGCTGGAGGAAATAATGGAAGTCCATTTTCGACTCCGCCAGCCACATTGCGAGGAAATATTATAAATTTAAATAACAACGAAGACTATCCTTTGGGATATTTTAGCTTATCAGAAATAGATACTAAAAACTACATCGTGCAGTAGCATTTAAATTTTAACATTGTAATTTAGTTTATAAAATGTCATCACACCACATTGTTAAAGATGATCAAGAACCAGCGCTTATAATTGCTAATGGTGCATCTTGCAGTTCAGAACTTCTAGGCGAAATTTTAGAATGGTCGCCAATAGTTGTGGTTCTTGATAATGCAATCGAACGCGTTTTACAACTCGACATTAAAGTAGATGTACTACTTGGCGATTTTGATGACGATTTCGATTCTAATATTTATAAAGAAAAGCAATTTCCACTAGAAATTATTCATGTTCCCGATCAAGAAAAAACAGATTTAGAAAAGGCTTTCGATTATTTAATTGAAAAAGGTCATAAGGCAGTAAATGTAGTTTGGGCAACTGGCAAAAGAGCAGATCATACTATAACCAACTTAACAAATATAGTAAGATATCAAAACGAATTAAAAATTGTTATTCTTGACGATCATTCAAAAGTATTTTTATTGCCGAAATCGTTTCAAAAATGGTATACAAAATCAACTCCCATTTCGTTGATTCCAGTAGGTGAAGTCAGCGGAATTTCGACCGAAAATTTAAAATATAAACTAGATAACGAATCATTAAAGATAGGATATAGAACTGGAAGTAGCAATGAAGTTGCGACTGACGGAATTGTGACCATAAAATATCTCGAAGGCGATTTATTAATGATGGAATGTTGCGATTAGTTGTTTTAAAACATTTCTTAAATTAAATATTTATTTTATACATTTGGATTTGAGAAACGAAATAATGACGAAAAAGATAATTCAAGAAAAATTAAATTTACATCCAAGAAATCAACACAGATTGCGTTACGATTTTGAAATATTGACTCAGAATTTTCCAGATTTAAAAAAATTTATTTTTACAAATCAACACAATATCGAAACTGTAGATTTTAGTAATCCTGATGCCGTAAAAGCATTAAACAAGTCGTTGTTAATCACTTATTACGATATCAAAAATTGGGATATTCCATATAATTATTTATGTCCACCTATTCCAGGACGAGTCGATTATATTCATCATGTTGCTGATTTATTGGCATTTTCAAATAATAATATTATTCCAGAAACTGAAAATGTGGTTGGACTAGACATAGGGGTTGGAGCAAATTGTATTTATCCAATATTAGGAAATTCTCTTTATAAATGGACTTTTGTGGGGACAGATATTGATGCAAAAGCAATAGAAAATTGCACAAAAATTATTGAAGAAAATCCAAAATTAATTGATGCTATAAGTTTACAACAACAATTAAATTCAAGATATATTTTTAAAGATATCATTTTAGCAGAAGATAAATTTGCTTTCACAATATGCAATCCTCCTTTTCACTCTTCGCAAGAAGAAGCAACAAACAGTTCAATTAGAAAGGTAAACAATCTTGAAAATACAAAAACTTTAAATCCTGTGTTAAATTTTGGAGGTCAAAATAGTGAATTATGGTGCCAAGGTGGTGAACTCGCGTTTATAACTCAAATGATTTATGAAAGTGTCAAATATCCGAAACAAGTATTATGGTTTACTACATTAGTATCTAAAAATTCTAATTTATCTAGCATTTATAAAACTTTAAATAAAGTAAATGTTGCTGCAGTAAAAACTATTGACATGGCGCAAGGTCAAAAAACTAGCCGGATTGTAGCATGGACATTTCTAACGGAGTTGCAACAAAAAAATTGGGAGTTTTAAGTTTATATTTTAATTTGTTTTTTAATTTACTTTGTAACTTTACTTTTTCAACAAATTGTTATGAAATTTCAAGTAGTATCTGATTATAGCCCAAAAGGAGATCAACCACAAGCCATACAAAAACTGTCACAAGGCATAGTTGATGGTGATAAGTTTCAAACTTTACTGGGTGTTACAGGTTCTGGAAAAACATTTTCGGTCGCAAACGTTATTGAAACCGTTCAAAGACCAACACTTGTTTTAGCTCATAATAAAACTTTAGCAGCTCAACTGTATTCTGAATTTAAACAATTTTTTCCAAACAATGCTGTAGAATATTTTGTTTCATATTATGATTATTATCAACCAGAAGCATTTATGCCAGTAAGTGGCGTTTTTATTGAAAAAGATTTATCTATCAATGAGGAGTTGGAAAAAATGAGGATGTCTACAGTTGCATCACTACTTTCAGGAAGACGAGATGTGCTAGTAGTAGCTTCTGTATCATGCCTTTATGGAATTGGAAATCCAGCTGAGTTTCAAAAAAATAAAATTCCAATCGAAGTTGGACAAGTTATTTCGAGAACAAAATTATTACATCAATTAGTGCAAAGTTTATACTCTAGAACCGAAATGGATTTTACTCCTGGAAATTTTAGAATCAAAGGAGACATTATTGAACTATATCCACCTTATGCTGATGAGGGCTTTAGAATTCATTTTTTTGGCGATGAAATTGAAGAAATTGAAAGCTTTGATATAAAAACTGCCGTAATAACGGAGCGTTTTGAGAAAACAGTTATTTATCCGGCAAATATGTTTGTGACTTCCCCCGATGTTTTACAAAATGCAATTTGGGAAATTCAGCAAGATTTAGTAAAACAAATAGACTATTTTAAAGAAATTGGAAAACACCTTGAGGCAAAAAGATTAGAGGAACGGACTAATTTTGATTTAGAAATGATACGAGAATTAGGTTATTGCTCTGGTATAGAAAATTATTCTAGATATTTAGACGGTCGTTTGCCAGGAATGCGTCCTTTTTGTTTGATTGATTATTTCCCAAAAGATTTTTTGATGATTATTGATGAAAGTCATGTAACAATATCTCAAGTTCATGCTATGTATGGCGGCGATAGAAGTAGGAAAGAAAATCTAGTAGAATATGGTTTTCGTCTCCCTGCTGCAATGGATAATCGTCCTTTGAAATTTGAGGAGTTCGAATCAATGCAAAATCAAGTTATTTATGTTTCAGCAACTCCAGCTGACTATGAACTTCAAAAAACAGAAGGTGTTGTAGTAGAACAACTTATAAGACCTACGGGATTGCTAGATCCAGTTATTGAAGTTCGTCCAAGTATAAATCAAATAGATGATTTAATAGAAGAAATTCAACTTAGAGCAGAAATAGATGAACGTGTATTAGTAACCACTTTAACCAAAAGAATGGCAGAAGAATTGGCTAAATATTTAACAAAAGTGAATATTAGATGTAGATATATACATTCTGAGGTGGATACGCTCGAACGAATTGAGATTATGCAAGATTTAAGAAAAGGAATTTTTGATGTTTTGATAGGTGTAAATTTATTACGTGAAGGACTTGATTTGCCCGAAGTATCTTTAGTCGCAATTTTAGATGCTGACAAAGAAGGTTTTCTACGAAATCATCGATCTTTAACACAAACCATAGGTCGGGCTGCACGAAATTTAAATGGAAAAGCAATATTGTATGCTGATAAAATTACTGAAAGTATGCAAAAAACAATAGATCAAACAAATTATCGTCGTACTAAACAGATTAATTATAATACCGATAATAATGCTGTGCCTATGGCTTTAAATAAAAAAATTGAAAGTGCTTTTACAAAAAATCCGTTAGTCGATTTTGAACTTGGAAATACAAAAGTCAATATTGCTGCTGAGCCAGTGAATGAATATTTAACAAAAACTGAGATTGAAAAACGAATTCGTGAAAAACGAAAAGCGATGGAAAAAGCAGCAAAAGATTTAGATTTTATGCAAGCCGCAAAATATCGAGATGAAATAAAAGTGTTACAAGAAATGAACTAAAAAAATCCGTTTAGAAAATATTTCTAAACGGATTTTTATAACTATATATTAAAATATTAAGCTCTTCCTGCAGCCGCAATTAAATTTAAAGCAGAACCAGCAACAAACCATCCTATTTGTCCTTCATTATAAGTGTGATTTGCCAAAATTAAATCTTTTGTTCCGTCTTGATGAACAAACTCTAAAGTAAGCTGTTTAGAAGGAGAAAAGTCAACTAAATCGATGAAATTTATGGTATCATCTTCCTGAATTTTATCATAATCTGCTTCATTAGCAAACGTTAAACCAAGTAAGCCTTGTTTTTTTAAGTTTGTTTCATGGATTCGTGCAAACGATTTTACTAAGACAGCCTTAACCCCTAAAAATCTTGGTTCCATAGCTGCATGTTCTCTTGATGAACCTTCTCCATAGTTATGATCTCCAATTACTATTGAAGGAATACCTGCTGCTTTGTATGCTCTAGCAACTGTTGGAACAGCTTCGTAAATTCCTGTTAATTGGTTTTTCACAGAATTCGGCTTCTGATTGAAAGCGTTTATGGCACCTATCAACATATTATTAGAAATATTATCTAAATGTCCTCTAAATCGCAACCAAGGTCCAGCCATTGAAATATGATCTGTAGTACATTTTCCGAATGCTTTAATCAATAATTTAGCACCTGTAATATTTTTTCCATCCCATGGTGCAAATGGTGCTAACAGTTGTAAACGCTCAGATGTTGGACTTACAACTACTTTTACTACTGAGCCGTCATGTGAAGGAGCTTGATAACCAGCATCTTCAACTGCAAAACCTCTTGGTGGCAATTCGTTTCCTGTTGGTTCATCCAGTTTAACTTCGATTCCATCTTCATTTATTAAAGTATCTGTAAGAGGATTAAATGATAAATCGCCAGCAATTGCCATGGCTGTAACCAACTCAGGCGAACCAACAAAAGCTAAGGTATTTGGATTTCCATCGGCGCGCTTAGAAAAATTCCTGTTAAAAGAGTGAACTATGGTGTTTCGTTCCTCTTTTTCTGCCCCTTCTCGATCCCACATTCCTATACAAGGACCACAAGCATTTGCAAAAACAGTTGCACCGATATTTTCGAATATTTCAATAAATCCGTCACGCTCAATTGTATAACGAACTAATTCTGAACCAGGAGTGATGGTAAAATTTGACTTTGTTTTTAAATTTTTGTCAGCAACTTGTTTTGCTAATGAAGCTGCTCGAGAAATATCTTCGTAAGATGAATTTGTGCATGACCCGATTAATCCATATTGAATTTTTAAAGGCCAATTGTTTTTTATTGCTTCATCTTTGACTTTTGAAATTGGTGTTGCTAAGTCTGGAGTAAATGGCCCGTTCAAATAGGGTTCTAATTCGGATAAATTTATTTCAATAACTTGATCAAAATACAATTCTGGATTAGCATAAACTTCATCATCACCTGTTAAATATTTTGCTATTTTGTTAGCTTGATCAGCTATTTCAGCTCTATCGGTCGATCTCAAATAGCGATCCATAGAAGCATCATATCCAAAAGTAGATGTAGTAGCTCCAATTTCGGCACCCATATTACAAATAGTACCTTTGCCTGTACAAGACATTGCTGTTGCACCTTCACCAAAATATTCTACTATCGCTCCTGTCCCACCTTTAACTGTTAAAATTCCTGCCACTTTTAATATTACATCTTTTGGTGCAGTCCAACCTGACAACTTTCCTGTAAGTTTTACTCCTATAAGTTTAGGGAATTTTAATTCCCAAGCCATTCCAGACATAACATCAACAGCATCTGCACCTCCAACTCCAATTGCAATCATACCTAAACCTCCAGCATTTACTGTATGTGAATCGGTTCCTATCATCATACCACCGGGAAAAGCATAATTTTCTAATACAACTTGATGTATAATTCCTGCACCTGGTTTCCAAAAGCCTATTCCATATTTATCTGAAACTGAAGATAAAAAATCAAAAACTTCATTACTTTGGGTTTTTGCTCTTGCCAAATCGGTAGCTGCATCAACTTTTGCTTGTATTAAATGATCACAATGAACAGTTGTTGGAACGGCAACTTTTTGCTTGCCAGCATGCATAAATTGTAATAATGCCATTTGAGCAGTTGCATCTTGACATGCTACTCTATCAGGAGCAAAATCAACATAATCAATGCCACGACCAAAAGCTTTGCTAGGATTTCCTTCCCAAAGATGATTGTACAAAATCTTTTCGGTCAAAGTAAGTGGACGACCAACAATAGCTCTTGCGATGTCAACTCGCGCAGTCATATTTTGGTACACTTTTTTAATCATTTCAATATCAAATGCCATAATACAGTTTGGTTTATTTATTTGTAGTGCAAATTTACGAAATCAGATTTCCATTAAAAAATTTTTAATCAAATAAGTTATTTCATTTATTTAATTTATCAAAATACATTTTTTGTTAGAGATTTTTTATAGAATTCGCTATTTATACTCTAAAAATCTATAATTATTTATTCAATTTATATGTAGTTTCTAAAAACACAATTTTTTCTTCTTCACTCCATTTATTGGTATAAACTAGCAGATTTAAAAAATTATCTTTTACAGATCCAAATAAAAAAACATTATCTAATTTTTGGTCATTAAATTTCCAAATTACATATTCTAATTTAGAATTTTCCTTTAGCTTTTCAGTTTTTAATTTTTCTTCTTTTCGATAATCCGAATCCCAAAGATAAAATAATTTTACGTTTTCAAAATTTGATTTTTTTGTATTGAAAAAAGAATACATCTTTTTTGGATTTTGAGCTACTGCAATAATAATTCCATCACTATTTTTATAATATGTTTGACCAGAATCATCTGAAGTATTCAATTGTTGCCAATTTCCAGGAATCTTTATATCTATCGTTTTTGTTTTAACATTTGTAAACTCAGTATTATCTTGACTAAAAATTAAATTAGGAAAAATGAGGATAAACAGTATGAATTTAAATTTTTTCATGATATAATTTAATAGTAAATTTAATTTTTTATAATTATGATTGGCTTATATATGTGAATTAGAAATACTTTTATGATAACTGAATTGTATAATAAATAATAAAAACTATTTCTTAAATATATTCAGTTCCTCATTATAAATTGGGCTTTGGATATTTAAAAAGTTTAAAACACTATGAAAAATATAACCTTGCGAAACCATTTTATTTTGTTTCAACCGTTTGGCACTATTATCTGAAACCCAAACTATAAATGGAATTTCAAATTGTTGTTTTGGTGCAATACTCATAGGTAAACCATGCATATATAAATTATTTTCTCCCAAAGATTCGCCATGATCAGAAACAAAAATCATAGCACTTTTGTAATCATTTAATTGTTTTAAATTTTCTATTACTTTAGATAATATATAATCTGTATAAACTATGGTATTATCATAAGCATTAATCAAATCTGTATGAGAGCAATTTCCTAGCTCTACGCTATTACAAACTGGTTTAAAAATGCCAAATTGTGAAGGATATTTTTGGCTGTAAGTTGGGCCATGACTTGTGCTTGTGTGAAGCACTATTAAAATTTTATTTTTTTTACTTGCTAAAATTTGTTCTTTCAAATCTGTTAAAAGAATTTCATCATAATTACAGCCTTCTCCTTTACAATTTTTTATAAGAAAATCTCTATTTTGATAATTTTTTACATGAATCGGTGGTTCACCCCAATTTGTAGTTCTCCAAACTACCTCAACATTATTTCTGAACAAATAGTTAGGTAAAAGCTCGTTTAAATCGTCAGAATTTGTGTGTTCTAAAATACATTTTACCCCAGCAGTGGTATAAGTTGCGCCAGAATTAGCGTTGTAATGAAAAACATTAGGTATTTTTGACAACAAAGGATTTGTATTTTTATTATATCCATATAAGGAATAATTTTCGGCTCTAGAGGATTCTCCAATTACTAAAACAACTACAGATTTTTGATTATCTTTAATTGTAGCATTGGGCAACAGTATTTCTTTTTCATTTTTTTGACTTTTATGAACATAAAACAATGAAATATTTACTGTATAGCACCATGGCATTGCCAGTCCGCCAAGAGTTTTTGAGTTTTTATCAATCCACAAAACATTACTAGCATTTGCAATAACTAAACCCAAAATAAATAATAGAGTGAAAGCAGTAATCGTAAAAAATTTCTTAACTGTAACACTAATAATCTTAGTTTTAACAATAAAAATACTTGGTAAAATTCCAAATAATATTAAATAAATTAAAAGTTTGAATGATAAGAAACTGGTTGACTCAGCATAATCTGTATTTAAAACATTGCCTATCATACTTTCGTCAATTATAACGCTGTAGGTATTTACAAAATAAACTGCAATTGAAT
Organism: Flavobacterium sp.; assembly: GCA_025351785.1. GTDB lineage: Bacteria > Bacteroidota > Bacteroidia > Flavobacteriales > Flavobacteriaceae > Flavobacterium. Next base: position 37,403 of record JANXVF010000005.1, on the reverse strand, counting down.
TGATAACAAAGAAAAGCACCAATAAAAATTTTCCAACAATACGAGATAAAAAAAATAGTAAAAAAAATACAAAAGCGTTTAAAACTAGCATTAATATTACTAAACTAACAACAATCAAAATTCCGTTAAAAGTATTGCAATCAATGTTATTTACAACAAATTTGAAAAAAGGATAATGAAAAAATAAAAAATTAAGCACACTGAGGATTAAAACAAAATGAATAATTTTAAAATTATTTTTTAGCGTATACATATATGATTTTATAAAATGAAACAAGCAAACTTATTAAAGATAAGTAATATATAATGAGATTATCATTTATTATTTTTATGAATAACGATATGCTTCCAGCAACAATTAATAACAGGAAAAAAGGATAATATTTTTTATTATTTATCCAGTTCCAAAGTTTAAATTTTATACTGAAAAAAATCCCTAATAATCCAGAAATATAACCTATAATACTACCAAAGATAACATCTAGTGGATGATGTGCACCTACCCCAACACGAGTAAAAACAATTAAAGTTCCAATAAAAAGTAGCGAAAAAACCCATAAAATTTTTTGAGTTAAAATTTTAGGCAAAAATGCAAAAAGTACAACGGCAAGTGTTGTAAAAACTGTTATCGAATGTCCCGATGGCAAACTAGCAAAACCAACGGCAGTTTTTCCTACAATAATAAAACTACTATTATTATACAATTCTGACGGTCGTGGAACTAAAAATAAATTTTTAAAAAACCACGAAAACAAAAGCGAAAGCAATGAAGCACTTAACAACGCTTCCCACATTTTTGGTGCATAAATTACAAAAATAATCAAAAATGACAATAAAATTGAAGCATCTCCAAGTTGTGTAATATTGTAAATAGAAGTTTTATAGTATCCTAAATGATGATTTATAAAAAAAAATAAATCCTTCTGTACCATAGTATAATTTGCAACGCTTAATCCATCTAGAAAAAAAAGGAAGATGAAAATACTAATTAACAAAAATAGTGGTAAAGCGAATACTGTCGGTTTAAGTTTTGAATAATTAATAATAACATCGTTGTTTGTCATACTTTATGATTGTATTTTGCTATTCAAGACAAAAATTGAATTAATTACAATTTAAAAAATAATTCATTTAGCTTATGCTAAAGTAAACTTTTCTATTTTATAATCAAATTTCAATTAATAAATAGGTACGATAATTTTAGAATTATTTTTAATCTTAATTTGAAGAAAGATTTATACAGGAGATTATTTATTAATTTTAAATAAAAAAAGATGCTTATCAACATCTTTAATTATTGTTTTTTTACTTTTCAATTTTTATAAAAATTGATTTCATATTTTTTATTTGAAATTATGAAATAACATATTTTTTTATTTGTTATAAAAGTTTGTCAATAATCATTTCTTCAGTTATTGCTTCTGCATCGGCTTTATAATTTTTAATAATACGATGACGAAGTATTCCTACAGCTACAGCTTTTACATCTTCAATATCTGGTGAGAATTTTCCATTAAAAGCAGCATTAGCTTTAGCTGCTAAAATTAAATTTTGTGATGCTCTTGGTCCTGCTCCCCAATCTAAATAATTTTTTACATATTCGTTAGACAAAGGATTATTTGGGCGCGTTTTACTCACTAAAGTAACTGCATATTCTACCACATTATCTGCAACAGGAACTCTACGAATTAATTCTTGAAAATCGATTATTTCTTGAGCCGTAAATAGTGGATTAATAATTTGTTTCACATTTGATGTGGTACTTTTTACAACCAAAACCTCCTCCAGAAACGAAGGATAATCTAATTTTATAGCAAACATAAATCGATCTAATTGTGCCTCAGGTAACGGATATGTACCTTCTTGCTCGATAGGATTTTGAGTTGCTAATACAAAGTAGGGTAACGATAATTTATAATTTTGACCTGCAATTGTAACTGATCTTTCTTGCATGGCCTCAAGAAGTGCCGCCTGAGTTTTTGGTGGAGTTCTATTTATCTCATCAGCCAATATTATATTTGAAAAAATTGGTCCTTTTATAAATTTAAATTGCCTATTTTCATCTAATATTTCACTTCCTAAAATATCAGATGGCATTAAATCTGGAGTGAATTGGATTCTTTTAAAGTCAAGTCCCAATGCTTGTGCAATTGTATTAACCATTAAAGTTTTTGCTAATCCTGGAACGCCCACCAGCAAGGCATGACCTCCAGAAAAAATACTTAATAAAATTTGGTCTACAACATCGTCTTGACCAACAATTATTTTTGCTATTTCTTTTTTGAGTTCAACTCGTCTTTGAACTAAATTTTGTATTGCTATTACGTCTGACATTTTTGATATTATATTTTTTTATAAAAGATATTATTGCTAAAACTACTGAATCGAAATAAATCTTATAAAATTAATTATTTTCAATAATTTCAATCTAACAATATCGATATTAGATTTTAAAACTTGTTAAACTCAACGATAATTATTTCTTCAACCAATTGTTGGTAAAAATGCAATCTCTATATTCACCGTTTATTTTTATATATGTTTCTTTAATTTTTTGCTCAGACCATTTTGCAATAGCTTCAATTTGTTTTTCTTTTAAAGCCAACTCTCTAATCTTAGTATAATCTTTACTGTAATCGGCTTTGTGTTCTTCAATTTTATTAGTAACGGTTACAATTTTATATTTTTTGCCATCCTTTGGGTCATCTTCAAGAATAGGATTTGTGATTTCTCCATTTTTCAAGTCTGCTACTTGCGAGTAAAACTCGGGATCCATCTTTGTTAGCTCAAAATGAGTATCTTGAGTTTTTGGGTTTACGAGTGTTCCACCATTAGTTCGAGTTTCTTTTTCGCTTGAAGTAGTTCGCGCTGCCTCGGCAAACGAAATTTCTTTATCTAATATATGTTTACGAATCAGTAAAATTTTATCTTTTGCCTCTTTAAGTGCTGTTGCAGAAACCTTTGGGATCATTAATATGTGGCGTAATTCTAAATCTTGACCTTTAATTTTTTCGAGCATAATAATATGATATCCAAACTCGGTTTCAAATGGTTCAGAAATTTCTCCTTCCTGCAATGAAAAAGCAACATCCTTAAATTCTTTTACAAAAGCTGTTTTTTTATTAATTTTATAAAATCCTCCTGTTGACCTAGATCCCGGATCTTCGGTATAAAGAACTGCTTTTGTGGTAAAACTTGACCCTTCGAGAACTTGCTTTTTAATCTCTTTGAGTTTGTCAATTACGGCTTGTTTTTCTTCGGGAGAAACTACTGGTTTTATAGTTATTTGCGCCATTTCAAGTTCTGCTCCAAAAACAGGTCGCTCAGACTCTGGTATTCTTTTAAAAAAATTTCTAGTTTCTTCTGGTGTTATTGTTATAGGATCGATAATTTTCTTTTGCATTTCTGATGCTAATTTCTGTTGCTTCAAAATCTCAAATAAATCAGTTTTAAATTCATCTTCATTATTTTTTTTGAAATATTTAACCACTTTGTCCATACCACCAAGTTGCTCAACCATATAATCCATCTGTTGAGCCATTTTTTCTTTTACTTCTTCATCTTTTACAATTATAGAATCTTGAATGGCTTGGTGAGCATATAATTTATCTTCGAGTAGTTTACCCAACATCTGACAGCGAGTAATATCTTTTACAGAACCTCCAGCGCCTGAAATTTCTAAAAATGCCTTATCAATATCTGAATCTAAAACAGTATAATCTCCAACTGTTGCAATAATTCCATCAATTTTTTGGCGTTTAGATGGTTTTATTGAATCTTTTTTAACAGTTTTTTCTACAATAATCTCTTGTGCATTTGCAAAAATTGCAATAAAAAAAACAATAATTAAAGCAGTTGTTTTTTTAATTAATTTATTTATCATTCGTTTAAATTACTTTTTAATTTGTTTTTTAACTTTTTCAAAAACATCTTGATTTACATTGATAGTAAATTCTTTTTTCAAATCTGAAACCCAGTTTTGTTCTAAATATTGCTGGTAATCATTTATTAATTTCCCCTTACATTCTTCTAATGATTTTGGTCCGGCAGGTATAACTTTACTTATTTTTGTTATAAAATAATAATCTCCTTTTTTTGTAATATCAGATATTCCTTCAAGCATCTTTGTTCCTACCGGCAAGGCATCGGCTCCCTCTTCATAAACACCTTCATAAGTCATGATATTTACCATTTCTTTAGTATTCAAATTATCTTTTATAGCTTGGCTTGTTTCACCCTTATTCAATAAAGCAAGAGCTTTTTTTATCACATCATTTTTAGTCGATGATAAAACCAAAGCATTTACTCGGGTTTTCCATTGATGTTTAAATTTTTGAGTTTCATAAAATGATTTTAGCCCTAAAGTATCGGTTTTGGAACGTTGCCAAATTTCTTTTTCCATTAAATCAAAAAGCAATAATCCATCTCTATATTCATCCATAATCGATGAAAATTCTGGAAATTCATTTTCGAGGTTGTCACTAAAATATTGATTCATTTGCTCGTCGGCAAATTTTTGGTATAAAACACTAGTCAATTTTTCAATAGGCTTTATTGCCAAACCAGATTTCTGTTGTGTATTTACATAGTTCAAAAAATCAGTTCCTGAAATTGTTTTCTTTTCAATAGAAAACAACTTGCCAGAAAAAGGTTTTACATCAGTTGGAACGACCCACTTAGCCTCATAAAAATCATTTGTTACAACTTTTGATATTTTTTCAAACAATTTGTTATCTCGTTTGATATTGTATTTTTTTTGTAGTTTCTCTGTAAACGAATTTGAAATTAATCGAGAACGATCATCTTTACTAATTTTGTTTTCAAGTTCAATTTTTGATTCTTCGAGTGTTTTTACTGGATATTTTTCGATTAGTTTTACAATATGCCACCCATATTGCGACTGAAATGGTTTAGAGATTGGATTTTCTTTTGTCAACGAAAAAGCTCCATCTTCAAACTCAGTAGAACTTAATTGACCAGAACCAAATCTATTTAAAACACCACCTTTTGATGCTGATGATTTATCTTCAGAAAATTGTTTTGCCAACTCTTCAAAATTTTCACCTTGTTGCAATTTTTTATAAACATCGTCAATTGTATTTTTAGCTTTATCTTTATCGGTATCGCCTTCTTTAGGATTCATAATCATGATGTGTGCAACTGCAACTTCACCGCGATTATCTCGCACATTATTTACTTTTATCAAATGATATCCAAAACGAGTTCGAATTGGCATTGAAATTTGTCCAACTGGTGTTTTGTAAGCTCCATTTTCAAAGGCATATACCATTCTAAAAGCTGTAAAATATCCCAAGTTACCTTTGTTGTCTTTTGCTGAAGGATCTTGTGAAAATTCTTGAGCTAAATTACCAAAATCTTCACCAGCAAGTGCTTTTTTTCGGATATCAATTGCTTTGTTATATGCAGTAAGTGTATCTGCTGGCGTGGCATTTTCATCACAAGTTATCAAAATATGTGAGGCATTAATTTCTTTTTGAAGACGAAGATATCCCTCGTTTACAAGTTCTTTTGTAACTTTACTATCCGATGTATAATTTTTTGAAAGTTGGGTTCTGTAACTTTTTAATTCTGTTTGATACTGTGGATTATCTTGCAATTTTAGCTTATTTGCCTTGGCAACTTTTAGCTTATATCCAACAAACAAGTCTAAATACTGATTTAAATCCTTTTGAGATTCATCTTTAACCAAATCTAAATTTTTATTATAGACTCTTGCAAATTCATCAGTATAATATGGTTTTCCGTCTACTGTAAACAAAACTTCTTTGGTTACATTTTGAGAATTTGAAAAGAAACTCACTACTAACAGAAATCCTAAAAACACTTTTTTCATAATTACTAAAAAATTTTAATTATTTTTTTTGAATAAATTAGGTTTAAACTTAATAAATTACAATCAACAAAAGTAACAATTCAATATTTGTATGCAAGTATAACAAATAGTATTAACAAAAATTTATTAACAGATTTAAATAATACTTTTAATAATTTTAAAACACAAATTATAGTAAACCAAAATACTCATATCATCAAATAAATACTATTTTTGCAATCCATTATACGTTTTTATGAGTTTTTTAAAAGAAATAGATCGCCGTCGCACTTTCGGAATTATCTCGCATCCCGATGCAGGAAAAACAACTTTAACTGAGAAGTTATTGCTTTTTGGAGGCGCAATTCAAGAAGCTGGAGCGGTAAAGAACAACAAAATAAAAAAAGGCGCCACTTCAGATTTTATGGAAATAGAACGCCAACGAGGAATTTCGGTAGCCACTTCTGTTTTAGCATTCATATATAAGGACAAAAAAATAAATATTTTAGATACTCCAGGACATAAGGATTTTGCCGAAGACACTTTTAGAACCTTAACTGCTGTCGATAGTGTAATTGTAGTTATAGATGTAGCAAAAGGTGTCGAGGAGCAAACCGAGAAATTGGTATCGGTTTGCCGAATGCGAAAAATTCCGATAATTGTTTTCATAAACAAATTAGACCGAGAAGGTAAAGATGCTTTTGACCTTATGGACGAAGTTGAAAAAAAACTAGGTTTGCATGTTACACCTTTAAGTTTCCCTATCGGTATGGGATATGATTTTCAAGGAATTTATAATATTTGGGAACACAATATCAATTTATTTAGTGTAGATAGCAGAAAAAATATTGAAGATACAATTACAATTTCGGATATTTTAAGTCCCGAACTAGAAAAACTTATTGGAGAAAAACCAGCCTCAAAACTTAGAGAAGAACTCGAATTAATTGATGAAGTCTATCCGAAATTTGATAGACAAGAATATCTCGATGGAAATTTGCAACCCGTTTTCTTTGGCTCTGCCTTAAATAATTTTGGAGTTAGAGAATTATTAGATTGTTTTATAGAAATTGCTCCCTCGCCAAAAGCTAAAGAGTCAGACACCAGAATAATTAATCCAGCAGAAGAAAAATTATCTGGTTTTGTATTTAAAATCCATGCAAATATGGATCCAAAACATAGAGATAGGTTAGCATTTATAAAAATTGTATCGGGAACTTTTGAACGAAATAAACCTTATTTGCATGTTCGATTAAATAAAATTTTGAAATTTTCTAGCCCAAATGCTTTTTTTGCAGAAAAAAAAGAAATTGTTGATATTTCCTATCCAGGTGATATTGTAGGTCTTCATGATACCGGAAATTTTAAAATTGGTGATACTTTAACCGAAGGAGAATTAATGAGTTTTAAGGGAATTCCTAGTTTTTCGCCAGAACATTTTAGATACATCAATAATGCAGATCCCTTGAAAGCCAAGCAACTCGAAAAAGGAATCGATCAATTGATGGATGAAGGAGTTGCACAATTATTTACGCTAGAAATGAACAACCGTAAGATAATTGGGACAGTTGGAGCCTTGCAATATGAAGTAATTCAATACCGATTAGAACATGAATATGGTGCAAAATGTACTTATGAAAATTTTCCTGTTCATAAAGCCTGTTGGGTAAAACCAGATAATCCTAAAAGTGAAGAATTTAGCGAATTTAAACGCATCAAGCAAAAGTTTTTGGCTCATGATAAATATGGGCAATTAGTATTTCTTGCCGATTCAGATTTTACAATTCAAATGACTCAAACTAAGTATCCCAACGTAAGATTATTTTTTACATCTGAGTTTGAATAAATAATTATATAATAGTTTTGAGCAATTTTTTTACCAAAAATCACATTTAAATAAATTTTTGGTAGTTAATTAAAAAAATGCAATTATATTTGCAAGTGTTTAAATTATTTTTATGAAAAATATATCTAAAATTAGTCTACTTATATTAATGTTATGTAATTTTATTTGCCTTGCTCAACCTGGCGATGAAGATAATAATGGTGGATTGGAAGGAAACGATCCAGCTCCAACTCCTATTAATGGAAAGTTGATATTACTTGCTTTGGCAGGCATTTTGTATGCAATTTATTTGTACAAAAATCATTATAAAAAACAAGCTTAATATCTGGTTAAAGTTTTTAAGTTATTTATAAATAAAAAATCCCTCAAGAGGGATTTTTATATTTTTATACTTTGGTTGTGGGTTTTGCAATTATATTTTGTGTTTCATAACCACCAAAATCTCGCATATAACTTTTAACAGAAGTACCATAATTGTCTTTAATTTTTCTTTTTCCATTAGACTCTAAAAACCTTCTAACCGATCCTGCACCACCTAAATGAGCAGAGGCGAGAATTCCCGATTCGGTTATTCTAACTCCATCTATAACCTTACCTTTATAATTTTTAATTAAATCTTGAAGTTGCCATTTATTAATTTTTAACAGAGCCACAAAAGCTTTCTCTTGTAAATCTGGATTGTTTAAAAACTGTTCGCTGCTTGAAATTCCTATTGATTTGAGCGCAGCCGTACCAAACTGATATTTCCCCAAATAGCCTAATGAATTTACCAAATCATATTGCCCTTGAGATTCTTTTAGAGCAATCGCCTCTTTAAAACCAATAAAAAACTTGCCCGTGTAGGGAAGAAATAAAAAATTGTAATCAGAAACTTTTTGAGACGGTAAATGATATTGAAGTTCAGAGTGTTCATCTACATCAGTCCATTGATAATTTTGAAGAATTTTAGGTTTAAAAGCTGTACTTATAAATCCTACTATCACAATGATGCCTAAATAAAATGTCCATCTGTTTATCATAAAGTGTAATTTCTCAAGTGCTGTCACCTTCTTGAATATTGCGGTGCAAATATACACAAAAATTTATAATATTGATAATGAACTACTTATTAACTTACTAAATTAGACAAAGGGTTACTTTACACTGTTGTTTACCTATAAACAGTTAAGCTTTTTTACTTAAAATTAATTTTAAAATTTGTAATTTCAATTACAATTATAGTTACTGTTTTATAAACTTAACTAAATATTTTACAATTTAAAAATATAAAAAGTACCATTTAACAGAATTAAATCCGTCAATTGCAACTGTCGGAGCAGGAACTTTAAGTGTGTTGAAAAGTGAAAATACTGTTTTCAAAACATGCGATTTTGTTTTAATTTTAGTCAAATCGACATCTAAACTTAAATAATATACTCTTGTGCGTCTTTTATCAGGAAAAAAAACAGTATTTACGAGTTCGTCCTGGCCAGTAATCATTCCTTTGGCACCATAACCCATGGCAACATTTAACCAAACTGGAATTTTAGAATTCTTAAAAAAAGAATGTAAATTTCCCGATAACCAATAGGTTTGACCGTTATAATCCTTTAAAATTTGTTCTTGCAGATTACTTCCTAAAACAGCAGGTCTTGCGCTAGGATATTGGGTGGTATGAAATGAAAATTTTGGAACTATTCGCTGTTCATTCCAAATCAATTCTTGAGATACGAATAATGATGTACCCGAAAAATTTGCAATCATATCACCCCAAGAAAAGCCCCAATTAGATGAATATCCATCAAAAAATTCAACGACTGTCATAAATGAAAACCCAATTGTTGAACCGTAAATTAACTGATTTTTTTTTGAAGCACCAGACCATTTTAGTGCATCTGCACCCAATCGTCCCATGTTATACGTTGAAAACGCATGTCCAACTTTATCCATTTGCAACCACTCATTATTGTCATTGAAGGTGTGAAAATTAGATTTTGGATAAGAAGCATACCAAAGTTGATTTAGTCCTATCAAGCTGATGCCACCAAGAGTAACTTCTGAAATATAAACTCCATTTCTTCTAGACTTATTTAAAGAATCGGCTGGCTTTAAGAAAGAATTGAGTGATGCTTGCGAAAAAACAAACGAGCTAAAAATGAATAAAATTAAACTAAGTTTATTTTTCATAGAGCATTAACGTCTACTTATTGTTATCTATTATATAATTCAAAACTTTAGTCATTAAGTGAACCCTATCTTTACCTAAAACATTATGCTTGTGCATCGGATATGCAAAAAAATCTATCTGCTTTTCGGATTCAACAAACTTTTTGATGAGGGCAAAATTATTTTGCATCACCACAACATCATCACTAGTACCATGAATTAGGAGCAATTTACCTTTCAAATTTTTTACATAATTTAAAGTGCTAGCTTCATCAAAACCTTTTTGGTTTTCGGCTGGAGTATCCATATAACGCTCTCCATACATAATTTCGTAATATTTCCAATCTGTTACTGGTCCGCCAGCTACTCCAACTTTAAAAACATCTGATTTTCGTAACATTAATGAAGTAGTCATAAAGCCACCAAAACTCCAACCATGAACTGCCAATCTGTTAGAATCTACATAAGATAATGACTTCAAATATTCGACACCTTTAATTTGATCCTCCATTTCATTTACTCCAAGTCGCCCATGAATTACACTTTCAAAAGCAAAACCACGATTATCAGAACCGCGATTATCAATAGTAAAAACTAAATAACCTTGCTCAGCCATCCAATACATCCACAAATTTGCGCCATCTAAGTAAGAATTTGTAATCATTTGAGCATGAGGCCCTCCATAAACATAAACTAAAACTGGATATTTTTTGGTAGCATCAAAATTACTTGGTTTTATTAATCGTGTATATAAATCTGTTGTCCCATCTGCACTTTTTATAGTTTTTATTATTGAAGTTCCTATTTGATATCCATCATATTTATTTAAACTTTCTAAAATGGTTTTTGATTTTAAATTTTTATCATACAAAATTGATTTTGATGGAGTTGTGTGATTAGAAAATTCATCAAAAAACCATTTTCCATCAGATGAAATTGAGACTGAATGTGTGCCAAAATCCTTAGTAATTAAAGTTTGCTTGCCTTTCAAATCAACTTTATATACAAGCATATTTGTTGCATTTTCACCAGTAGCTTTAAAATATATTTCAGTTCCCGATGTGTTTGCTCCTAAAATTTCTCTCGCAGGAAATTTATTGGTTGTAAGTTGCTTAATAAATTGACCGTCAATAGAATAATAATATAAATTTTGAAATCCATCCTTTTCACTAAACCATACAAAATTAGAAGAAGAAGCACTCGGAAAAAATGCTTCATGCTCTGGCTCAACCCATGCATCATTAGTTTCATTTAAAATAGTTCTTACAAATTTCCCAGTTATAGCATCATAAACATTGAGACACATATCATTTTGACCTCGATTTAATTCTGCAATTAAAATATATTTTTCATCTGGCGACCACGACAAATTTGTCATATAATCGTCAGCATTATTTCGAGGTTTTATAAAAACGGTTTGTTTAGATTCAAGATTATAAATTCCTACTTTTGGTTTTTCAGATTTTTGTCCTATCATAGGATATTTTATTGATACTAATTTACCTGGAGTCTCATTAATATCGAGAATGGGATAATCGGCAACTTCGGTTTGATCTTTTTGATAAAATGCAATAAATCTAGATTTTGGAGACCAAAAAATTCCTTTGCTGATACCAAATTCATTTCGTGCAAAAAATTGACCAGATACTATTGCTTCATTCGATTCATCAGTAATTGCTATTTTCTCTTTATTTTTGTTGTAATAATACAAATTATTTTTATCAGTAAAAGCAACGTTTTTTTTGCTGGAATCAAAAGTTTGATTTTCTGAAGTCGATGGGAATTCATATTCCAGTTTTCCAGTTTTTGAAATTGTAGAAAATGAATAATATTTATCTTGACTAGGAATTAAAAAATGTGTTGCATCTATCCATTCTATTTCAGATAATGATTTTAAATTGGTTCCTAAACTACTATTTAATTCAGAAATTGAAAGCAGTTCTTTTGGGCTAAAATTTTCTGGAGATGCAGTTACAATTTTTGACGAATTTTCGATATAATAAACATAATTATTAGTCAAAGGCAACCATTGAAAACCTGTTAATCTGTCTGCTTTAAAAAATTTATTTTGTTGCAAAACTGCTTCATCAAGCGAAATCTTTTTTAATTGAGCAAAAGATAAAATTGTATTTAAAAATAGAAATAAAAATAGTGTCTTCTTAGCCATAATAAAAAATTTAATTTACGTAAAAGTACTAAAATATAGTTTTATTAATCAAAATATAAAATAAAAACTAATTAAACCTTTGTAGAAAATATAAGTCTTATTCCTGTAAACGAGAAAAATAAAATTTTTGATTTTTTAAAATTTCTCAACACTACCATATTAAAGATTTTTTTTAAAACCAAAACAATTTAAATTATGAAAAATTCCATTTTAGTATTACTATTTGTCTCATTTACAAGTTTTGGACAAGAAGCAACAATCTCAAACAAAACAGGTGATAATTTTAGCCTTGAAGGTGCCTTAGACATTTTAAAAAAATCTAACTCGATTGAAGAGTTTGAAAAACTTCTGAACAAAGAAGATAATAATGTAAATAATTTAGATTTAAATAATGATGGCAATATCGATTATATTTCTGTGAACGACATTCAAGAAGGAGATACTCATGTTTTGGTATTAAGTACCTACTTAAACGAAAATGAAAAACAAGATATTGCAACCATTGGAATCGAGAAAACAGGAACTGAAAATGCGACATTACAAATTGAAGGTGATACAGATTTGTATTCAGAAAACACAATAGCTGAGCCATTTGAAACGATACAATCAGCAAAAGTTGAAAATAAATCTGGTCCTAATTCGCCTGAAATTATTTTGAATACTGTTTTAGTTAATATTTGGTTTTGGCCCAGTATTCGTTTTATTTATGGCCCAAGATATGTTGCATATCACTCTTCGTTTCGTTGGGGATTTTATCCAATTTGGTGGAAACCTTGGCATCCATACCGATATTCTGTTTTTTACACAAGATGTGCGCCTAGCCGAGTTTATTTTAGAAGAGTTCCAGTTAGAACGGTTTTAGTAGCACACAGAATTTATGCTCCTAGAAGAAATCGCTCAATAGTACTAATTCAAAATCGTCGTGGTGAAACTACTATAATTAGAAAAAATAATCAAATTTCTAATAACCGATTTCCCAATTTCCACAAAGTTCGAGTAAATCAAAATTTTAGAAGTGGAAGAGGACGACGATAAAAAAGACAACAAAATAAAACATACGTTATAATTATGAATAGTAGCAATCTTTGGTCTTTACGCTTAGGATTTTCAGGGAAACAAGCTCATGAAATAGAACAAAATGGGATTGTAGATTTTTTAAAAAAATCTTTTAAATCTAAATTTGATACCATCCTACCTACATTTCTCGAAAGTGGACCTAGAACTTTGGAAGAATTTAAAAATTTGCGTAAAGAAATTAAAAATGCAGATTCTGTAGAGCAAAAAAAGATTTTGCGAAAACAATTATATGGCACGGTCGAAATGAAAAATTGGTGGCTAGCAAAAATGCATAATGATTCATATCCACTAAGAGAGAAAATGGTTTGTTTTTGGCACAATCATTTTGTTTCAACAGCTCAAAAAGTTAAAGGGAATTATTGGATTTATCAACATAACATGATTTTGCGTGAAAATGCATTTGGAAATTTTAAAGATTTGACAAAAAAAATTATAAAATCTAATGCCATGGTTCGTTACCTGGATAATGTTGACAATAAGAGTGGAAATTATAATGAAAATTTGAGTAGAGAACTTCTTGAATTATTTACTTTAGGACTAGGGAATTATTCAGAAGATGATATTAAAAACGGTGCTCGAGCACTTGCCGGTTTAGGATTGGGAGAAGAAAATGCTGTATACAGACATTTTTTTGAAGACAATCAAGACAAAAATTATTTAGGAAAAACGGGGAATTTTAAAGCAGATGACCTTGTAGATATAATTTTTAATCAACAAAATGCACCCTATTTAATTACCCGCAAAATTTTAAAGTGGTTTATTTATGATAATCCAACAGAGGAACTTGTACATTATTATGGTGATTATTTCAGAAAAATGAAATTTGAAATAGAACCATTGCTTCTCAAAATTTTTACTGAAGAATTTGCAAAACCTTCAGCGGGAAGCAAAATAAAAAATCCGTTAGAATTTATTTTTCAGGTTGTCGATGAATTACAAATTGATGATTTCAAACCACTTACAGCAGGCTTTTTTGCTAAACAACAAGGAATGGATTTGTTTAACCAAGTAAATGTAAAAGGATGGGACGGAGGAAATTCGTGGCTTACATCGCAAATTTATTTACAGCGCAATAACACAACCGATTTACTAATTAGCGGTAAAACGATAAATAGAAAAGAAATCAAAATGGGCGAAACCGAAATGAATGAAGAATTAAACCAAGTTGAAATTCAAAAAATTAAAGTTGCTTTAGATTTTGATAATACAGGCAACAATAAAAAAATCATAAGTCAACTTACAAATCGATTACTATTTAAAGTTGATGAAGCAATGCAGAAAGATATGGAAAACATATTGAAATATGATTTTAATCCAACAGATGAAAATGCAAATTTTGCAGTGCTTCGTTTGTATAGTTATGTAGCAAAAACTCCAGAATATCAATTAATTTAATACTATTAATCACATTTTAATTGAACCAAATTATCAAAAGAAATTATGAACAGAAGAAATTTTCTTTCAATAACAGGAACTTTTACGGGAGGAATGCTTTTGCTCCCAGATTTTTTACATGCAATTGGTTCTCAAAATTCTTTAATTCAAGGAGATCAATGCTTAGTTTTTATTCAACTAAATGGAGGTAATGATGGGTTAAACACGTTTATTCCTTTTGATAATCCCTTGTATTATGAGCTTAGATCTAAAATTGCAATTAATAAAGATCAGGTTATTGGCAAAAATAACGGAATGGGGTTTCATCCCTCATTGAAAAATTTTGCCGAAATTTTACAAAATGGTGATATGACTGTTTTGCAAAACGTGGGTTATCCTGAACCAATTCGGTCACATTTTAGAAGTCAAGAAATTTGGCAAACTGCAACAGATTCTAATAAATATATAAATGAAGGTTGGCTCGGAAGATATTTAGATTTGCAATGCAAAGAGCATCAACCTACTGCTGGAATCAACCTTGATTCTATTGATAATTTGGCTTTAAAAGGACTAGAACCAAATTCTATTACAGTTAAAAATCCGAATAATTTCAAAGTTAAATCGGACAAGGAAGAAACAGTAACATTATCAGATAATCCTCAATTAGATTTTGTTAGAAAAATTGCTAATTCAGTAACTGAAGGTTCCGATGATATTCAAAATGCTTTATCAAAATCTACTTCAGATGTTAGTTATTCAAAAACTGGATTGTCAAAAAATTTGGAGTGGATTGCACGTTTGATCAAAGGAAATTTAAATTCTAAAGTATATTACACTTCTCTCGGTGGATTTGATACTCATGACAATCAATTATCAATTCACGAACGAAAACTTAACGATTTGAACGATGCTGTATATAGTTTTTATAAAGATTTAAAAAATGCAAAATTGTTGCAAAATGTAACTATTGTACTTTTTTCAGAATTTGGTCGTCGAGTTAAAGATAATGGTAACGGCACAGATCATGGAACTGCTGCACCAATGTTTATAATTGGTGGTAATAATAAAGGAGTTATATTTGGTAACAATCCAAATTTATCTGATCTTAACAACGGAGATTTAAAACATGAAACAGACTTTAGAAGCGTGTATGCAACACTTCTCGATAAAAAATTAAATTTTGATGCCTCAAAAATTGGTATTACAAATGGCACACTCAACGGTATATTTTAAGTTTTTAAAGTAGTTGATAATTATGCTCTGAATTATCAAAACAAAACTATCTTTGTGCGCTTTTTAAAAAATAAAAATGACAAAGAATAATGTTCTCAAAGGTGTTTTTTTAGTAGGATTGGGTGCTACAAGTTATGGCATGTTAGCAACATTTGTAAAATTAGCATACAACGAAAAATTTACAACTGCCGAAGTCACTTCATCTCAATTCATACTTGGGATTATTGGTGTTTTTATCATCAATATTTTTCAAAAACTAACAAAAAAAGAAGCCGTTTTAAAAGCGACTTCAAAAAATATTTTTCAACTTATGTTGGCGGGAACTTCATTAGGAATGACAAGTGTTTTTTACTATTTGTGTGTTAAATATATTGATGTTTCTATAGCAATTGTACTTTTGATGCAAACCGTTTGGATGGGAGTTTTATTAGAAATGATTTTAGATAAAAAGCTTCCGTCAAATCAGAAAATAGTTGCTGTAATTATTGTTTTGATAGGAACAATACTAGCTACAAACTTAATTTATAATCAAAAACCTGTTGATTATCACGGGGTTTTCTGGGGATTATTAGCAGCTGCATCTTTCACAACAACAATGTTTACAGCAAACAGAGTCGCAACAAAAATTTCTACAGCACAACGAAGTTTATATATGTTACTCGGAGGTGCAATAATTGTTTTTGGATTTGGTTTATCAACTCAAACAACTGCATTTAACTTTGATATTTTTTTAAAATGGGGGATTTTTCTGGCTCTTTTTGGAACAATAATTCCACCACTTTTAATGAATGCAGGATTTCCTATAACAGGAATCGGTCTTGGTAGTATTGTTTCTGCACTAGAATTGCCCGTTTCTGTATTGATGGCTTTTTTCATTTTAGGCGAAACAGTTATAGTATCACAATGGTTAGGAATTATACTAATTATTTTTGCGATTATATTGATGAATATTAATACTTCAAAACTTAAAAGCTAACTATCTTATTATAAATTTATCGATTAAAAGACATTTATTGTTAAAATAGTGTTATTTTCGTACAAATTTATTTTATGGATATGACACTTCACCCTTGGCATTTAATTTTAATGTCAATTTTTTATATCATAAGTGGCGTGAATCACTTTCGTAAACCATCGTTATATGAAGCTATAATCCCAAAATATATTCCTTATAAAATGTTTTGGAATGAGATAACTGGAATGTCTCAAATATTTTTTGCCCTTTCTATACAACTACCTGGTGCTCAAATTATTTCTGCTTGGTCTATAATTGTTTTATTGTTACTTATGTTTCCTGCAAACATAAACATGCTATTAGATAAAAAAGCAAGTTTAGGAATACCCATGTGGATTTTATATCTTAGAATTCCACTTCAATTTGCCCTGATAGCTTGGGCTTACTATTATACCTACTTTTTATATTTAATATAATAATTCCTTTTACAATCGGTTTTTTTGATTCTTTTTTTTAATTTTGAATATGGATTCATTATTTAAAAAAGAGAAAATAGAGTTTGATTTACCCGAGGCAACTATTGAATATTTTCCAGAGTTTTTTGATTTAACAAAATCAAACCAAATTTTTGAAACTCTTTTAAAAGAAACTCCTTGGCAACAAGATGACATAACGGTTTATGGCAAAAAATATCAACAACCGAGACTCACAGCGCTTTATGGAAACGAAGGTAAGCCCTACTCCTATTCAAATATTGTGATGCAACCTCATGGATGGAATTCGGTTTTAACAATGATAAAAGAAGAAGTAGAAACTGTTTGCCAAGAAAAATTTACGACAGTATTATTAAATTTGTACAGAAACGGTAAAGATAGCAACGGGTGGCATGCAGACAACGAAAAAGAACTCGGTAAAAATCCGATAATTGCCTCCCTCAGTTTTGGAGCCTCAAGAGCCTTTCATTTACAAAATAATAAAAATAAAAATTTAAAACAAAAAATTATTTTAGAACATGGTAGTTTGTTGATTATGAAAGACCAAACTCAACATTGCTGGAAACATCAAATTCCTAAAACTGCAAAAGAAATAGGTCCTAGAATAAATTTAACTTTTAGAATTATCAGATAATTAAATAATAAACTAATCTTCATAAAAAAAATTATCATAAACTATGAAGTAATTAATATTTTTATTAATATTGTTATAAGTATTGATAAAAACACCAAAATAAATAATTGTATTTTACTGTGCATGAAAAAGAGTAAAGTTAGCGAATTGAGTTATGACGACCGAGAAAAAATCATAACCCTCGCATTAGAAGAAAGAAATCCGTTTGAAATTTTAAAAAAAGATTTTCAATTGAGTGAGCAAGAAGTTCTTGAAATAATGAAAAAGAAACTTACGGCTGACAAATTTGAAGTTTGGAAAAAGAAAGCAGTTGCGAGTAAACCAAAGCCAAAAGCTCCAAAAATTGACGATTTTGACGAGGAATTAGACGGAAAATATTATATTAAAAATAAGTTTGATTAATTTTAACTTTTGTTTCAGAAGTCAACTTAAAAATTAATTTGAAATTTGCACTGATGAAAAATAGAGAATTTACAGATATCGAATTAGACAGAATTATAGAAATGGCATGGGAAGACCGAACAACTTTTGATGCAATAACATTGCAGTTTGGAATTTCAGAAAAAGAAACTATCGAAATAATGCGCCGTGAAATGAAACTTTCGAGTTTTAAAATGTGGCGCAAGCGAGTACAAGGTCGAGCAACAAAACATGCAAAATTGCGTGTTGCAGGAATTGACAGATTTAAATGTACCTTACAAAAACAAATTACTCACAACAAAATATCAAAGCGGTAAGAAATTATCGCTTTTTTTATTTTTATTTTCAAAGATGTACTAAAATACAACCAAAAATATAGTTGCAATTTGAGAAACATCAAAATAGCATTTATCTCAAATTGTATTTGAAAGCTTCTAAAGTTATTGATGCTATAAATTATAAAATCAAATCAATATGAAAAAAATTATTCTATTATTTTTATTATTTCCAGTAGCACTATTTGCTCAAAAACCAGCTTTTGAAAAACAAGAAGTAGAAATCAATTCATTAATAAAAGGAACTTTATTTTTGCCTTTAAACTCAAGTCCTAAAACAAAATTAGTCATTCTTATTGCAGGTTCAGGACCTACAAATCGCAACGGAAATAGTGGTTTGACACAAAATAATTCTTTAAAATTTTTAGCCGAAAACTTAGCAAATCAAAATATTGCAGTTTTTAGTTATGATAAAAGAATTATTGCCATGATTTTGAGCGGAAAAGTTGACGAAAAAACTTTGCGGTTTGAAGATTTTATTAATGATGCAAAAGATGTTGTTAACTACTTTAAAATGCAAAATAAATTTAGCAAAATTATTATTGCAGGTCATAGCGAAGGTTCTCTTATAGGAATGATTGCTTCTTCAAAAAATATTGATGGTTACATTTCTATTGCTGGAGCAGGAAGACCTATTGACGAGGTTTTAAATCAACAATATAGCGAGCAATATCATGCCTTTTCAAAAGAAATTAGCGAAAAATTAGCTTTGCTAAAAACGGGGCAAACATTTGAATACAATTCAAAAAACCCTATTTTATATTCAATACTAAAACCTGATCTACAAGAATATTTGATATCATGGATAAAATATAATCCGCAAGATGAAATAAAAAAAGTAAAGGTCCCAACATTGATTATCAACGGTAAAAAAGATATTCAAGTAAGTGTTGAAGATGCAAATTTGCTAAAAAAAGCTAAACCTGACGCAACATTAGTTTTGATTGATGATATGAATCATATTTTTAAAATAATAAAAGGAGATGTTGCAGAAAATAAGGCATCTTACAGCAATCCTAAATTGCCTGTTAGTGAAGAACTAATAAGTACAATTACTGATTTTGTTCATAAAATTTAGTTGTAACAAATTTTAAATTTTGTTGTCTTATACTCAAAATAATAATAAAATGAAAAAAATTATACTCTCAATTGGATTGTTACTAGTGTTAATAAGCTGTAAAACAGGTAGTAAAATTATTACCGAAAACAGTATGAAAACTCAAGAAGTTGATGTTACAATTGATTTGAATACAATTAAAGACGATAAAGTTTTAGTAACTATAACTCCACCTAATTTTAATTTAGACGAAATAATATATCACATTCCGAAAATAATTCCAGGAACCTATTCTGAGGATAATTATGGTCGTTATATTGATGACATTAAAGCTTTTGATTCTAAAGGAAATGCCATTGAAATTTCAAAACTAGATGTAAACTCGTGGACGATAAAAAATGCAAAATCATTACATAAAATTACCTATTTAGTAAACGATACATTTGATACTGAAAAAGGTGGTGGATTTGGAAAAGAAGATATATTTTCTCCAGCTGGAACAAATATTCTTGAGGGAAAAAATATCTTATTAAATAATCATGGTTTTGTTGGATATTTTAACGAATCGAAAGACATCACTTACAAAGTTATCGTGACACACCCTGAATCGTTATTTGGAGCAACTTCGTTAAGCGATGTTGACCCCAGTAATATATCGGATACTTTTGTAGTATCAAGATACAACGAATTAGTTGACAACCCAATAATGTATTCTAAACCCGACAATACAACATTTTTTGTTGATGATATGGAAATACTTTTCAGTGTTTATTCTCCAAATGGTAAACACTCTGCTAAAGCACTTTCGCCTGATTTAGAAAAAATGATGCGAGCCCAAAAAGCATTTTTAGGATCGATAAATACTAATAAAAAATATACTGTGATTTTATATCTATCTGAAATGCAAAAGAAAGATGCCAAAGGATTTGGAGCCTTAGAACACAATACTTCAACTACAGTAGTATTTCCCGAACTAATTCCTGCAGGTAGTCTTGGGAAGGAAATAATAGATGTAGTTTCTCACGAATTTTTTCATACCGTGACTCCTTTAAATATTCATTCGAACGAAATTCAAAATTTTGATTTTACAGTTCCTAAAATGTCAAAACATTTATGGATGTACGAAGGTATTACAGAGTATTTTGCAAATTTATTTCAAGTAAATCAAGGACTAATCGACGAAAATTCTTTTTATAAAAGAATGATTAAAAAAATAAAAAATGCTAAAGAATTGAATGATACTATGCCATTTACAGTTATGAGTGAAAATGTATTGAAGGAACCATATAAAGATCAATATTTAAATGTTTATGAAAAAGGTGCATTAATTGCTATGTGTATTGATATCGAAATTAGAGAAAAAAGTGATGGCAAAAGAGGAATTCTGGACTTAATGAAGAAACTTTCAGCAGAATATGGATCTAAAAAAGCATTTAATGACGATGAACTTTTTGCTAAAATTACAGAATTAACATATCCTGAAATTGGTACTTTTTTAACTACTTATGTATCTGGAACTACACCAATACCCTATGATTTTTATTTAGCTAAAGTTGGAGTTGCCAATACAAAATTTAAAAAAGTTATCAATCCATTTATTAAAGATAATTCATCTGGAATAACTGGAAATCAATCTACTAAAGAATTAATTGTAAAATCTAATACAGAATTGAGTGATTTTATGCTAGCAATCGGATTGAAACCTGAAGATGTAATAACTGAAATTAACAACAAAAAATACACTTTAGAATCTATTTCTGATATGATGTCTTCGGTTCAAAATTGGAAAGATGGAGATTTAATTTCAATTAAAATAAAACGCAACGGAAAAGAGCAAGTTTTATCAACTAAAGTAAAAATATCTTTTGAAGAATCAGAAGGATATAAATATTCAGATGAAACAAAAAAATCTTTAAAAGATGCTTGGTTAAAAGGATAAACTTAAAATAATGAATTTTAAATCCTCAAATTATTTTATAATTTGGGGATTTTTTTATTATTTTCGTGACCTACTTATTAAAATACAAAGATGAAAAAAAGTGCCTTTTTCTTATTAGTTGTGCTTCTTGCAATTTCATGCAAGGAAAATAAAATCAATAAAAATCTAAAAATAATTGGTTTTATAAAAGGATTTAAAAAAGGAACGTTGTTTATTAATAAAGTAAAAGATACAACTTTTGTAACTTTAGACACCATAAAAATTGACGGAAACTCACACTTTGAAAGTGATTTAAACATTAGCTCGCCCGAAATGTATTATCTTACCATGGACAGAGGAACCACAAAATCAATTGATAATAGTTTGTCTTTTTTTGCCGAACCTGGAACTATAAATATAGAATCATCATTAGAGTTTTTTACATCAGATGCAAAAATTACAGGTTCTAAAAATCAAGAATTATATGATGAATATAAAAAAGTAGTTTCACGATATGTAGATCAAAATTTAGATTTAATTGAAAGAAAATTTAAAGCATTAAAAAATAAAAATAATCAGGAATTAATTGATATATCAAAAAAACAGGACGATTTATTGAGAAAAAAATACCTCTACACAACAAATTTTGCAGTTAATCATTCAAATTTTGAAGTTTCTCCTTATGTATTAGTTTCAGAAATTTATGATATCAACTTGAAATATTTAGATACAATCCAGAAATCGATGACCCCAAAAATTGCAAAATCCTTATATGGTAAGCAACTTCAAACTTTAATAATTGAACGAAGAAGGAGGGAAAATAAATAAAATTAGAGTTACTTTTTTTCTAGTGTCGCTAACTTCATTTCATAAAAATTTAATTTCTCAGTATTGTTTATTGATTTATAATAGTAAACTAATGACTTATAAGGGTTTATATAATTAGGGTTTAATTTTATAGATTTTTCAAAATTTAGTAAGGCTTCTTCTTTTTTCCCGTCTCTTGTTAACGTATTTCCTAAATTATAATAAATCCGGTAGTCGTTTGGGTTCAATGATAATGATTTTTTATAGTTTTTCTCTGCTTCAATAAAATTGTTTTTTTCGTCTGCAATCAATCCCAAAATTGAAAAAGACATTGCAAATGTTTTATCTTTTTTGGTTAATGCTATTAGTAGTTCTTTAGCTTTTTGTTTATTGCCATTTTGATAATATGTATAAGCTTCATTGAACTCGATTTGTGACTGATTTGATGTTGTTAAATTCTTGTTTACTGCAACAGTTTGATTTGTATTTTGGGTAACTTTTTTAATTTCGCCAGAAAATAATTTCATATAATTATCGACTTCCTCATTGTTAGGATATTTATCCTTTAAAGTAGTAAAATAATATTTTGATGAATCCCTGTTTTTTATATTATAATATGCAACCCCAAGATTTCTTAAATAAAGTTGCTCTTGTCCAGAATCTGTTTGTAGTAATTTCAAAAAAATTGGAATAGCATCTTTTGATCGTTCACAATTTATATATCCGGTACCCAAATTACTTTCTATATTAGGAATATAAATGGACATTTTTTGCGCTTTTTCAAAATTAAAAACTGCATTTTTACAGTCTTTTAGTTCTAAATAACAAATACCTTTCAGTAAAAAAGCCTCAATATAATTTGGATAATTTTCAATTAAAGTGTTTAATAATTTAATGGTTTTTAATAAGCTTTTTTTCTTAAGATTTTGATTTTCAATATTTTTTGTATGTTCGTAAAACATTGTAGCATAATTATTTTGAATTCTAAAACTCTTAGAACTTACCCTATAATCATGTGTAAATAAAGTATCATTATCTTTCCAATTGTAGTTTCTTTCGTGGGTTTTAAAACCATACAAAAGAAGTAATGGTACTAAAAATAGTCCCAAATAAACCATTTTTAAATTCAACTTTTTCAACACTTCAATTAAACTAAATACCAATGCAATAGCAAAGCCTAAACTGGGTGTAAAAGCAAAACGTTCGGCAAAGGTGGCTCCAATTTGTATAAATAAATTACAGGTTAGCACAAACATAACAACCATAAACAATAAACCAAATGCAATTTTACTTTTTCTTAAAATTCCTTTATAAATTAAAGTAAAAATAAATAGCAACACAAATAAACTAATCCAAACTTCGATTGACAAAAAGGTTTTTTTGCTGATATAATTTATAGAATAATCGTACAACAAAGGATGAGGTATTATTATTTTATAAATGTAAAGTCCAATTAGATAAATTCTTGTGGCTATATTTTCTGAAAAGTTCGGAATTCCAACAAGCATATTATCTATTTCCGAAAGTTTAACAATAAAAATATTTCCAAGAATTAATTTTTGTAAAAATAAAAATAGAAGTGCAGGAATTACATACCACTTTGTGTCCAGAATTAAATCGAAATTTAATTTTTTTGAAGTAGTATAGTAGTTTAAAACTGGAAAAATTGCAATAAATAAAAGTGCATTTTCTTTTGACAGTATTGCAATGAAATAGAAAAAAACACTTGTATATATCCATTTTATTAAATTTGATTCTTTAAATTTTAAATAAAAAATCATAGAAAGTAATCCGAATGAATAGGCTAAAATTTCATCTCTCGATTTTATGTTTGCAACAACTTCAGTATGAATTGGATGAAGTGCAAAAATAGCAGAGATTGCTCCTGCAACTAAATCGCTTTTAAAAAGTTTTTTTATAAAAACAAAGGTTAAAAAAATTGCAATTGCATAATATAAAAGTTGCATCAAATGCATTTTTGAAGCAAACAATTGCAAATCTGATGATTTATAAAATGAATAATCAAAAGCAAAACTTAGAGATGTAACAGGTCGATATGGCTTAATATTTCCTGAATCGGGTAAGGTTTTTTGAGTAAAAAAATTTGCAAAATTTTTCAACCCTTGATTGATAGTACTATCTTGGGTTACTAAACCGTCGTCGAGTGCAAAACTATTTGAAAGTGTGTTTGAATATACAAAAAGCATCAATAAAATGGGTACAAAAGCCCATTTGTAATTTAAGAAAAAAGAATTTTTTGATTCAGAATTATTTTGATTTTCCTGTATTTTTACTTTCATAAACTTAAATTTAATACATGAATATTAATTCTTCAAAGGAATATTTTTCAAAATTTCTAAAACAAATTTATAAAATTTCTGAGATGATTTAATTGATGCTCTTTCATCTGGAGAATGTGCTCCATGAATTGTTGGTCCAAATGAAATCATATCCATATTAGGATAATTAGTTCCTAAAATTCCACATTCTAAACCAGCATGACAAGCAACAACTTTGGGTTTTTCACCATTTTGTTTTTCATAAATTGAAGTCAAAATTCCGAGAATTTCAGAATTTACATTTGGAGTCCAACCTGGATAACTTCCTCCAAATTCGACAGTACAACCAAATAATTCATAAGCTGATCGCAAGCTATTTGCCAAATCAATTTTTGAGGTTTCTACAGAAGATCGTGTTAGATTTTGTATTGAAATCTGACCATCCTTTACAATAACTCTGGCAATATTATTTGAAGTTTCAACCAAATTTTCCATATCCGAAGACATTCTGTAAACTCCATTTAAAGCACTATAAATTGAACGAATAAAACCTTCTTGAACTCCAATTTCCATGACTTTTTTTGGCAAATCGGCTGTTGCGATTTCTATAATCAAATTAGGCTCAGTAGTTTTATATTCTGTTTTAATATCGTTAATGATTTTATTAATATCATAAACAAAAGTTTCATCATACATACTCGCAATTATGACTTTTGCAACGCTTTCTCTCGGAATTGCATTTCGTAAACTGCCCCCAGAAATTTCCGAAATTTGTAATCCAAAATTTTCAAAACCATCATATAATAAACGATTCATAATTTTATTTGCGTTGCCTAAACCTTTATTGATATCCATTCCCGAATGACCACCGTTTAAACCCTTAACCGTAATTGTGTAACCCACAGATTGGGTTGGTGTATCTTCTTCATTATAATTTCTAGTAGCGGTTACATCAATTCCTCCGGCACAACCTATGTCAATTTCGTCATCTTCTTCGGTATCCATATTAAGTAATATTTCACCATTTAAAATGCCACCTTTAAGGTTTAAAGCACCTGTCATTCCTGTTTCTTCATCAATTGTAAAAAGAGCTTCGATAGCAGGATGTGCAATATCTTTACTCTCTAAAATTGCCATTATCATTGCAACTCCAAGTCCATTATCTGCTCCAAGAGTTGTTCCTCGAGCACGAACCCAATCGCCGTCGACATACATTTCAATTCCTTGCGTTTCAAAATCAAAATCTGTGTCATTATTTTTTTGATGAACCATGTCTAGATGTCCTTGAAGCACTATTGATTTTCGATTTTCCATCCCTGCAGTTGCTGGTTTTCGAATAATTACATTCCGAATTTCATCTTCAAAAGTTTCTAATCCTAGATTAATACCAAAGTTTTTTATGAATTCAATAACACGATCTTCTTTTTTTGATGGACGCGGTACTGCATTTAAATCGGCAAAATTATTCCAAAGATTTTTTGGTTCAAGGTTTCTAATTTCTTGGCTCATTATAGTTGTTTTTTGCTACAGATTTCACAGATTTACACAAAACTTAGAAAATCGTTCGAAATGCAGCTAGATTTATAAAATTATTTTAAAAACACAAAGTTACAAAGTTTAATTTCTTTGCAAATTGATTTGTCATTATATTTACATTTCAAAATTTATACGTGAAAAGAAAATATCTTCTTCCAATATTTTTAGTAATACAGATACTATTCCTGAAAATGATTGCTTTTTTCCCCGAAAAGGTTGAGCATATTTACAGCAATGGTTTTTATGTTTATGTTTCTAAAATTTCGAGAACACTTTTAGGCAAAATTTGTTTTTCTGTTGGAGATGTAATTTACGGAATATTAATTATTTATTTACTAATTCAACTTTGGAAAACCCGAAATTCGTGGCGATTGCATTGGAAAAATAATGTATTAAAAATAATTAATGTTTTCTCGATAGCTTATTTTCTGTTTCATCTACTTTGGGGTTTCAATTATTACAGGGAACCACTTTTTAAAAAAATGAATATTTCTAACGAATATTCTGATGAAAAATTATTTAATTTTACTGAAAAATTAATTGCAAAATCAAATAAAATTCAGTTCATCATAACAAAAGATAAAGCGCAAAAAGTTAACAATTTACAATCTCAAAATGATATTTTTTGTGCTTCTCAAAATGGATATAATAACCTGGCAAATTTGTACCCATTTTTTAAATATCAAGTTCCAAGTCAAAAAAAATCATTATTCAGTTTAGTTTTAACATACATGGGATTTTCGGGATATTTAAATCCATTTACTAACGAGGCACAAGTAAATAGTAAAATTCCAAAATATGATTTTCCATTTGTAATTTGCCATGAAATGGCCCATCAAATTGGTTATGGAAGCGAAAGTGAATGCAATTTTATTGGTTTTTTAGCCTGCAAAAAAAATGAAAATTTGTATTTTCAATATGCAGCACATGTTGTGGCACTTCATTATTGCATGGAAAATATTGCCGTTAAAAATAAAGAAAAGTTTGACTATTTTAAATCAAAAATAAATCCGGGAATTATTGAGAATTATAGAGAAAGTGAGATTTTTTGGAAACAATATGATACTTTTATTGACAAAGGCTTTCATGCTTTTTATGATCAGTTTTTAAAAATGAATCAACAAAAAGATGGTATTGAAAGTTATAGTAAGTTTGTTAATTTGTTGGTTAATTATTATCAAATGAAAAAGCTTTAATCAAACTTAAAATTATGCTTGATTCCCAAAAACTAAATTATTATTTTGAACTATTTAAAGGTCTTGAAATAAAAGATTTTTCATCAATTTTTAAACTTGTAAAAATAAGAAAACTCAAACCAAACGAGTTCTTAATTAATGTTGGCGATAATTATAATAAAATAGCTTACATTAAAAAAGGACTTCTTAGAGCTTATATAATAAAAGAAAATGGAGACGAGGTTACTACTTTGATTCGTTGGGAAGACCAATTTATTTCGTCACACGATTATGTTTTGCATCATCAACCTTCACGTTTTTATTATCAAGCACTAGAACATACTATTTTGTTAGAAATAGACTACGATATGGCACAAACATTTATGAGTAAAAATCCAAAACTGGAAGAAGGAAGGCGTCACTTTTTGTTGAAAATGTTAGCTGAATCTCTTGCTCGAGTTGAATCATTTATTTTATTAAATCCAGAAGAACGGTATTTAAAATTTGTAAAGGACAAGCCCAATATAGTTAACCGTGTTTCTAACAAATATCTTGCTACTTTACTCGGAATAACACCTGTTTCACTTAGTAGAATTCGTGGCAGAATTGCTTCTAATAAAAAGTATTAATTATCTTATGTTAATTTTTAATTGGTATTGATCTATTAATTTTACACTAATAAACTTATTGTTATGGAAACATTAATGCATTACACCGAATTGTATTTTTTTTCAAGTTTAAGATATCTTTTATTTGCTGGATTATTCTTTTTGTTTTTTTACAAAATTTTTAAATCTAAATACAACAGCTCAAAGATACAAGTAAAAAAAGCTACAAAAACTGATTTTTACAGAGAGATTTTTTACTCGTTACAATCCAATTTAATCATTACATTTTTAGCATTATTAGTTTTTTTTACACCTATAAAAAATTTTACTAAAATATACTTTTCCATTTCTGACCATTCGATTTTTTGGTTTATAGCAAGTTTATTTTTAAGTTTAATACTCCAAGACACTTATTTTTATTGGATGCACCGATTTTTACATCACAAAAAAATATTTAAAATTGCCCATTTAGTACATCATAAATCTACAAATCCGTCACCGTTTTCGAGCTATTCCTTTCATTTTATAGAAGCATTTCTAGAGGGTTTTATTCTTTTAATCATTGTGTTTTTAATACCAATTCATCCTATTTCGTTAATTATATTTGCATTATTGGGATTTTTGATAAATATTTATGGACATTTAGGGTATGAAATTATGCCTAAATCATTCAGAAATTCAGTATGGTTTGAATTTATAAATACCTCAGTATATCACAATTTACACCACAGAAAATTCAATGGAAATTATGGCTTGTATTTTAGATTTTGGGACAGATTAATGAAAACTGAAAGTCCGAATTACATTGAAGAATATGAAAAAATTCAAAAAAATAGATTCAAATAAAAAAATAACTAATCTTTAAAATCATGAAAAAACAATTACTCAAACTTTTTTTATTATTGCTTTTTGGAAATATATTTGCTCAAAGCACATACAATTCAAGTAATTATGCAACTGTTGGCGATAGTTTTTATTTGACTAACGCATCCAATTTAGCCACAGATTTTTTTACAACAGGAGCTAATTACAATTGGGATTTTAGTGCCTTAACAGGAATTTCGCAAGATTTTTTACAATTTAGAAATCCAACTGCCACAGGTTTTTCTTTATTTACTTTTCCCTATATTTTTAATAGTAATAACACCAATTTATCATCAACAGATGGCACTACATCAACCTTGAATGTTGCAGGACAAACTATTGGAATAACTGATACTAATGACTATTACAAAAAAAATTCTACCAATTTAAAACAAGTGGCAACATCCTACAAATTAAATTATAACGGAACACTTATACCTATTACAGCTCAATATACAGCACCAGATGTGGTGTACACTTTTCCTATAACCTATGGAAATACTGAAACTAATATAGGTGCAGTTACTACCAATATTCCTACTGTTTTGTATGAAAATAAAACCATACAAAGAACAAATTTAGTTGATGGTTGGGGTTCAATAACAACACCTTTTGGAACGTTTAGCAATACTTTAAGAATGACCACAACTTTGGTTCAAAACGATACAATTTCTGTTTTAGGTACCGGATTACCAAGAATTATTAGAACTACCAGAGAATTAAAATGGTTAGAAACCTCAAAAAAATATCCGGTTTTAATTGTAACTCAAAATAATACAGCAGGAAATTGGGTAACCACCAAAGTTCAATTTATGGCAAACCAGCAAGATTTTCAAACAGTTGCATTTTTTGCTTATTCACCAATTGCTCCTACTGCCGGAGCAACAGTTTCGTTTCAGAATTTAAGTACAAATGGAAATACTTATAGCTGGAATTTTAATGATTTAAGTAGCGGGACAGCCAATACAAGTTCAAGCGAAAATCCGAATCATGTTTTTATGACAGATGGAACTTATCAAGTTACGCTAACAGTTAGTAATGGCACTTTTACTAATTCAATTACAATTCCGGTTGTAGTGGGAAGTGTATTAAATTCTTATCAAATAACTGATTCAAAAAAAGTTTTAGTAGTTCCAAATCCGTTTAAAAATTATATCACAATTACCAGCCAAGACGCCAATTCAGAATATGAATTAGTTGACTTACAAGGTAAAATTTTGTATAATGGAACTGCTATTGAAAAAGTTGATTTTTCTTATTTATCTAAAGGAATTTATATAATTAAAGTGAAAAGTGAAAATGGTGTTACTGACTTTAAAATTGTTAAAGATTAAACTTCGTCAGAGGTGAATGTAGTAAAACTTTTTTTCTTGAAAGGTCTTATTATTAAACGTCCTTCACGGTCAAGTCGGATGTAATTATAAACCCAATTTAGAAAAACTACAGCTTTATTTTTGAAACCAATTAATGAAAAAAGATGTACAAACATCCAAACAAACCAAGCGAAAACTCCGCTAAAATGATAGTGTGGCAAATCGACAACAGCTAGATTTCTTCCAATGGTAGCCATTGAACCTTTATCATTATAATTAAACGGTATCATAGGGTTTTTATTAATCAACAAAACTAGATTTTTTGCTAATAAATTACCCTGTTGTAAGGCTGGCTGCGCCATCATTGGATGCCCTTGCGGAAATTTAGGTAATTCCATTATACAATTATCTCCAATAGCAAAAATATTTTCATACTCATTTATTTGATTAAATTGGTTCACCTTATATCGTTCAACTTTATCTATTATTGCTTTTGAATTTAATCCTGAGATAGTTGCACCATAAACTCCTGCTGTCCAAATTACAGTTGAGGTTTCAAAACTTAAAGTAGAGTTTGTTGTAATAGTTTTTCCGTCATAATTAGTGACGCGAACGTTTTTCCATATTTTAACACCCAAATTATTTAGAAATTTCTCTGCTTCGTCCGACGATTTTTCCGACATTGTATTCAAAATTCTGTCACCACTTTGGACTAAATTAATTTGCATTTTAGCAATATCTAAATCGGGATAATCTTTTTGAAGAATTGCTTTTTTCATTTCGGCAAGTGCACCTGCAAGTTCAACACCTGTGGGTCCGCCACCAACGAGTACAAAATTAATCAAACAATTTTTTTCTACTTCGTCTGTGAGCAAAACAGCTTGTTCAAAATTTTCGAGAATTAAGCTACGAATGTTTAAAGATTGTGGAATGGTCTTCATAGACATGGCGTTGCGCTCAATTTCTTTATTTCCAAAAAAATTAGTTTTAGATCCTGTTGCTAAAACTAAATAATCATAGGATAGCTCTCCTATTTCTGAAATAATTTTCTGATTTTTTGTATCTATTTCTTTTACTGTTGTTAGCCTGAAATAAAAATCTTTATATTCTTGAATTACTTTGCGAATTGGATATGCAATTGAGCCAGCTTCTAAACCACCTGTCGCAACTTGGTACAAAAGTGGTTGAAAAGTGTGGTAATTATGTTTGTCTATTAAAACTACTTGAAGATTCTCATTTTTTAGTTTTTTTGCAATACTTAATCCGGCAAAACCAGCACCAATTATTACAACACGAGGTTTACTTATGCTTGGAATATTCATATTTTGAAAAAAATTGACTTTAATAAAAAAATATTATTGACCTCGATAAAATAAAACAGTACTAAAAGTTTTAATTATAATATTTATATCAAGAAAAATACTTCGGTGTTTTATGTAATATAAATCGTATTGAAGCTTTACTAAACTGTCTTCTATAGAATCGCCATAAGAGTAATTAACTTGTGCCCACCCTGTTAAACCTGGTTTTATTATATGACGAGTTTCATAAAAAGGCATCACTTCGGCAATTTCGTTTACAAAAACTGGTCTTTCTGGTCGAGGTCCAATAATTGCCATATTTCCTAACAATATATTAATAAATTGTGGAAACTCGTCCATTCTTGTTTTTCTTAAAAAACTTCCAAAAAAAGTAATTCGGCTATCGTTTGATGATGTAAAAACAGCTCCATGTTGCTCGGCATTCTCAATCATTGTTCGATATTTATAAATCTTAAAAATTTCACCGTTTTTACCTACTCGTTCTTGTGTGTAAAACAATTTGCCTCTGTTGCCTATTAGATTTCCAATCAAAATAAATGGGAAAAATAACAATCCGATAAAAATTCCGATAAACGAAAAAATAATTTCAATAATTCGAGTTACTAATTGATATAATTTATTTTGATTATTTCTGCTAAAAGGAAAATATCTATAAAAATCTCTCGAAACATATTGTACAGGAATTCTTTGAGTTATAGCCTCATAGAGTTGTGTATATTCTCTAATTATAAATCCGTTTTCTAGAAGATGAATTAGTTGATTGTAAAGTGTTACAGTGATTCCATCTGTTTTTTGTGAAGCAATCACAATTTCTGAAACCGAATTTTTTCTTACATAATTCTCTAAATCTTCTGGACTTATATTTTTAATTCCGTTTAATTTAAGTTTTAAACTATTATCAGAATCAGAATTAACAAATGCAGTAAATTTATAATGAGGATCTACACTTTCGAGACTATTTACTAACTCGCTGAGTTGCTCTACGTCGCATACAATAATAGCTTTTTTAACAAAACGATGAGATGCTAAAAATTTTACATAAAAAATTCTCCAAAGTAGTAAAGTAATAAAAATAGAAAAGAAGAAGAAAATTATTTGGATTCTATTAGTTGGTAAAAATGGTGTATAAAAGGGAGTTAAAAGATAAATTAAGACGGTTGTTGAAGTAGTGAGAATTATACTTTTTATTATTTGAAACTGATTACTAGCAACTTGCAAATTATACATTTCAAATACCGACCCGAAAATGTTTATATAAATAGCTAAAACAATTGTCCAAGAAAAGTTTGATTTAGAAAAATTGAAATAACTAAAGTTAAAAATTGAGCTAACTGAATACAAGGTTAAAAGTACTAATAAAACATCAAAAAATTTAAGTAAAATTTTACGTTCTGATATTTCAAAATGTATTTTATTTTTGTTGTTCATTTATCAATATTATAAATATTGGTTCAAATTTACAACATTTTTATAAGTCTATTTTAAAATTTCAAACCATTTGTTTTTTATAATTTTCCAATCAAATTGCTCGATAGTTTTTCTTGCGTTAATACTAACTATTTGATTTAAATTTCTATTTAAAATTATTTCTTTGATAGAATTTGCCATTTCTAAACTATCATTATCAACTACAAGAAAACCATTTTTATTATTTTCAATTAAATACGGTATTCCTCCGACGCAAGTAGAAACAACTGGTAAGCCTAAAGCCATAGCTTCGATAACACTTACTGGTGTGTTATCAAAATGTGTTGTATTTATAAAAATATTGTACTGTTTAGATTTCTCAGTCCATTGAGATCTCGTTAATTTGCCTGTAAATTGAACTACTACATTTTTACTTTTAGCATATAGTTTACATTCATTTACTAAATTTTCGTTATCCGGACCAATCATACAAAGCTCGGCAGAAGGAAAATCTTTCTTTAAAAAAAATAAAACGTCAATAGCCATTTTAGGGTTGTATATTGAAGCAAATGAACGAACCCACAGTAATTTTGGAATCAAAAAATCCCTTTCAAAAAATGGATAATTTTTAATCTCGATTGAATTTGGAATTAATATTAATTTTTTTGAGAAACTTTTGGAAAATTCATTAAATAAATATCCAGAAGGAGCTACAAGTTTGTATGCATTATTAAAAATAATTTTAGATAAAAAGGGATTGTTTTTTAATCGAAAAGGCAAGTTGCCACCATGAAGGATTGTAATATATTTTAGATTTAAAATTCTACATAATTGAGTTATTATTAAGGTATAATAAAAACTTAAAGTGCTGTAAGTATCTATTAATACAAAATTGGCTTCTTTAGATTTTTTTATTGTTGTGTAAATCATATCACACAATCGCAGCACAAAATTTTTTTTTTCGGATGCGTAAAACAAAATATACCCTTCATTTTCTAATGCGAATCCAAGATTATCGATTGCTGTGGCATTAAAACCATGCTTTGAAAGTTTGTTTCCGATATACAGAATTTTAATTCTCATTATCATCTTTAATTTTCAGTAGCGATAATGCGTAAACAAATGATGGCGCGGCAGTTCGCATTGCAGCATGATTTATTGTTAGTAACCAAAACATAACAAAACACAACAAATAAATATTTTCTTTATTATCTATATATAAAAAAATTGGAGTGAAGAATAATATTATCAATATAATAATTCCTAAGGATCCGTGCTCTGCAAGAAGCCTTGTTATTTCGTTGTGAGAAGCTATAACTGTGCCTATTTCCTCGGTTCTTAGCTCAGTCGCTTTTGCAACTCCTACACCTAAAAAAGGATTTTTCAAAAAAGTATTCCATTCAAAAAGGGCTAAATCTTCTCTTCCAGAAAAGTTAGAATCTTTTTTTCTGCCTAAAGCATCTTTATTTTCATATCTTTTTGATATTAAACCATTTGTAATAATTTCAGTATAAATCCAAACCGAAGTAAATAAAACAATCGAAAATCCTATAAGGTAATTCAATCTTAATTTTTCTTTATTTGATGAACCGATATATTTTAAAAAAATTAAAATTAGTACCATTACAAATCCAGTAATCATACCTCCTCTAGAAAAAGTAATCAAACCCCTAAAAGTCATTGTAACTGCAATTACTAAATTGATTATAAAATAAAATTTATTTTTAGAGTTATTCAGCAATCTTGAGAAAAAAACAAACATTCCTAATCCGAGGGCAGTCGAGACTTGATTTGGACCGAAACCGCCAGTTGTATCAAAGTTTGACCCTGTACTGGTTATGACTGTTTTTAAATTTGGTGTATATAAAATTAAATAAACGGTACAAGCTAAAATTGGAAGTGCCATTAAAAATAGTAAATTATCTATTTCAACTTTAGTAAATTTTCTATTATAACAATATAACGATGCTAGACCTAAACATAATGAACCTGAAATATTAAAAGATAAAGTTTTCCTAATATCAATAGTTTCTAGATTCAATGACTGAGTCCCAATGATTAAACCTGGGATTAACAACAATAAAAAAATCCAATATGGAATTGCATTTTTAGAAAAACCACTATAAAACATACCTACAAAAACAAAAACAATTACACCATACTTTGAAAATTCATAATTTGGACTTCCATCTGTCATCCTCAATAAAACTTCACTTCCTACTATATATGCTGAGACATAAAGTACTTCATTATTTTTATTTTGAGTTTTGATAACATAATATAAACCAAAAATTATAATTAAAAAGGAATATATTTTTGAAAATGTAGGGATAATATATATCAACACTCCAATACCTATATGAAGTAAAATTAAAATAAGATAATTTTTTTCGTAATTTTTCATTTGCTTGCTGTAATCCAGTTGCAATATTTATTTAGAATAATGTTTTCAGAATAATTCTCAATTATTGTTTTATATAATGAATCTCCTAATTTTTTTCTTAAATCTTTATTTTCTATGAGCAAAACTAATTTGTTGAAAAATAAATCAACATCA
Organism: Flavobacterium sp.; assembly: GCA_025351785.1. GTDB lineage: Bacteria > Bacteroidota > Bacteroidia > Flavobacteriales > Flavobacteriaceae > Flavobacterium. The sequence continues at coordinate 2,047 of JANXVF010000005.1, read as the reverse complement.
TTTTTAGCTACAATAAATCCATTTATTTCATTTTTTATAACATTAAAAATTTCACCAACATTAGTTACTACTACTGGTTTTTTATGCAAACCATATTCTAATAATGAAACAGGCAACCCCTCTGAATTTGATGTTAATATAGCTATTTCAGATTGATCAATACAATGCTTAATATCACTTTTTGACCCATAAATAAAAACATTTTTATTTAAATTTAAGTCATTTATTTTTTTAAATATTTGTTTTGAATAACTATCTTCAAAATTTTTGCCTACTATATGAAAACTCCAATCTGGAAACCTCATAACTATTTTACTAGCAACTTCGAGTAATAAAAAATGATTTTTTTGTTGTCTTAAATTTGCTATACACACAATTTTATTTCCTTCAATTCCATTTAAATACGTTTCTTTAAATTCATTTTGAGAATCACTTATAAAATTACCTAAATAAATTACATTGCCACAAAATAACTTTGATTCTGACCAAATTTTAAGATTCTGATTTACCGCAATAATACCATAAAAAAATGATGAGGCAACTTTAAGATTAGCATATTTTCTAGAGTTTAAAAATTCACTTAAACCATAATGATCATGCCAAATAATTTTTATTCTAAAATATAATAGTTTAACCAAAATCGCTAAAAAATAAGAACTCGAATGTGCATGAAGATAATCGATTTTGTTAGTTTTACAATACTTTAAAAGTTTTGCAACAGCCCTCAAATCGATTCTTTTTTTCTTATTTAGAAATAAATAATTCACATTTAAATTTACCTCAGATTTCAGTATACCCTCTTTCCTTGTTACTACTAATCCTGAAAACGTGATTATATTTGCTAATCCATTGGCATAATTGACAGCCATTTTTTCTGAACCTCCTGCTTCAAGCGAATCAATAATTTGAAGAATTTTCACGAGCTTATAAAATTTTTAATTTTTGATTCAAATAAATCTAAGGTGTAAGTCCTAGACCATAAAATTGCATTTTTGACTTTTTCATTATAAAAACTTTCATTACTAATTATATCATCTATTTTTTGACAATCTTTTACGATATCTAAATCAAGAAGTATCCCTCGAGTACCATTATCTAACATATTTGGAATACACGAAACTTTTGAAGCAATAGGTAAACATCCCCAAAACATTCCCTCGGCAACTACTTTTGGCCAGCCTTCGCTTTTTGAGGGAAGAATGATAAAATTACTGCATTGATAGGCTACTTTAATTGTTTCTTGACTTTGATTGTTGTAAAATGAAACATGATTACTTAGATTATTTACTATAACAAAATTTTTTAATTTTTCCAATTCTTTGCCTTCGCCATAATAATCTAATGAACAATTTAATCCCCTTTTCACTAAATTATTTATAACTTGAAGTGCATAAAACGGTTTTTTTCCTTCAGTTAATGTTCCTACAAATATAAATCTAATTTTTTGATTCAATTTTCGTGGTGCTATTTCTATTTTATCATTTTCAAAGTAAGATGCTGTAAAAAATGAAACAATATTTTTAGTATTATTTTTCCATTCTCCATAAACCAAAACTTTGCATTTTTTTGTTAAAAATGTAGTTCTCAAAATATATTTTTGAAATCTATAACTTAAAGGTTGTTTTGATTTATTATCCCAATTTCCTGCATATTTAACTGTTTTATTTATTTTTGGAAAAAAAATTTGACAAATACTACCTATCAATCCTACATTTCCTGGACATCGTAAATGAATATGATCGGATTTTGTAAACGACTTAAATATTTTAAAAAAATTATTCGGAATGATAATAAATGATTTAAAGAAAGATTTAAATGTTAATAAATTAAAACTTTCAATTTCAATAAACTCAATATTTGTATGGTTATAACAACTATATATTGAAGTTAATTCAGAATTTATCAAAGGGGCAACAATAACTATTTTTGATACATATTTTTCCCAAATATTCATTTCTCGAATATAGGGTTGATAGGCAAAAAATTTATTACCTTTTTTTATATGTGGAACATGAGTTATTATTGTAAAAACCATCTAAAAGGTTGC
>JANXVF010000091.1 GCA_025351785.1 Flavobacterium sp. | reverse complement strand
TCTTCAAGTTTTTTCGCATCTTTTTTCTTTGCGTCTCCACCTGCTAGTTCAGGATAAACTAATGACCAATCTAATTCTTTATCAACTGGTTCAAAAGCGGATAATGCAAAAATGAAAGCTTCGGTTAATAATCCGATAATTAATAATAAACTTGCAAAAGGCCAGTGTTGGATTTTGAATAATGCTCCAACGATTACAACTGCCGCACCCATACCATAGGTGAAATTCATAACTCTTTTAGGAATCAATGCCATAATAATAAAATTTTTGTTAGTTAAGTTTAATTTATATTTAAGTTAGTTAATATACAATGTTAAAGCTTGATTGCTTTTTTACCGTTACCGGTTGTTTGAGTTCCCATATAATCTTGAACTGTTCTGAAACCAATGTAACTTCTTGCAGTATCTTGATATTCAAAATCTCTTGTACTTACTTGAAGAAAATAAGATACATCTTTCCAAGAACCTCCACGAACAACTTTACGTTTGTTTGAAGTATCTGGAACATTTGGGTTCATAGTTGAAACGTATTCATATGAAGAAGCATCGTAAGAAGAATCGGTCCACTCAGAAACGTTTCCAGCCATATTATAAAGGTTATAACCATTAGGTTGATACGATTTTGCTTCTACAGTATACAAAGCTTGATCAGCTGCATAATCACCGCGACTTGGTTTAAAATTTGCTAAATAACAACCTCTATCATTTTTTGTATAAGGACCACCCCAAGGATAAGTTCCCGATTGTAAACCTCCACGAGCTGCATATTCCCACTCAGCCTCAGTAGGTAAACGGAAGGAGTTAATTAAATCTCTCCCTTTTTTCTTTTTAACATAAATGTTTTTGTTTAATGTTCTCCAAGCACAAAAAGCTTTTGCCTGTTTCCAATTAACACCTACAACTGGATAATCACCGTATGCTTGATGCCAGAAATAATCGTTGTGCATTGGTTCATTATATGAATAAGCAAAATCTTTAATCCATGCTGTTGTATCTGGATAAACTTTGGTATTTTCTGTTTTAATAAATTTACTTCTTTTTCCTACTTTAGCTTTAGCTGCAGCTTGAATATCCATCCAAGAATAGTGAAACTGTAATTTATTTACATCTATTGTTCTTAATCCGTTGAAAGATTCTGCTACAGGAAGATACATAGTATCCATAACCTCAGTGAAATATTCGTCTGGATATTTTTTTGTATCGGTAATTAATTTAACTTTTCTATTCAAACGACGACCTGCATAAGCATCGTCGGTTGTCCCAACACTATAATAATTCTCATACATATATTTGTCATAAGGAGTCATCTTTGCAGGATCTTGATCAGCAAAAGCAAAATCGCCAATACTTCCTCCTGATTTACCACCTTTACCAGCACCAGCTTTTGTTCCTGTTTCATCAGCAAGAATAGCTAAACGTACTCTAATAATTGAATCTTTTACCCAATTTACAAACTGACGATATTCACTATTTGTAATTTCAGTTTCATCCATATAAAAAGAACGTACAGTTACTGTTTTAGTTGGTGCGTCTTGAACATTAGCTAAATCATCATCTGATTTACCCATAATAAAAGCACCACCTGGAACAAGAGTCATTCCATACGGTTTTTCTGGGTGCCATTTCTTGCCTTTCACTCCCACAAGCTCACCTTTGTCTGACGACTTGCCACAGCTAGCTAATAGAGTTAAAATAGATGCAAATGCAATGAACTTCTTCATATAAATTTGGGTTAATTGAGTATTTAAATTTTAGGACGTAAACCTATCTATTATTTTTGAAAAAAACAATTAATTATTTCTTATTTTTTAATTTTCAATATCAAAAGTATATTAATGAATTGATTAAAAAAAATAAATTACCGATTAAAAACGTTTTTTATCGTTAAAAAGCAAAAAAAATTATTTAATGTAATTAAAAACTTACAATACTGTCTTAAAACTTAATTTAATCGATGATTATGTCACATTAACGACTTTCGCTGCGCTTTCCACCATCTTTCGGGTAGCTCTTGATTTGTCGCGGCAAAATAGTCAGATTGCAAGCAAGGTAATAACGTGATTCTTTTATGTTTATTGTATTCGTTAGAAAAAAAAGGTACTTCTATCCACCAACGCTCTGTTTTATTACTTTTATAGAAAACTATTTCTTGATCTTCAAACGGCACAATGTATCTAAAGTAATCCTTGTAACTCCCAAATGGGTATTCATTTGAACGAAAATGAACTCCTTCTATAAAATACCAAATTATTTGTGCAACTAATATGGACTCATTTAAACTTGCGTTGTGATTGAAAATTCCAAACAAACTTACTTTATCGCTAATTCCTGCATATCGTGCAAGTGAACAAATTTGTTTCCCATCAAAACCATTAGGTACAAAGTTAATATTATTTCCTGAATCAGAAGACTTTACAGATGTTAAATCTACACTTATAATATCTGCATCTCTAAAAACAGGTTCTGAAATAGATATAGAATTGCAAATTTCACCCAATCTGTAAGCATCAAAAAACATTTTTTCGATCAAATCTATCTCTTCTTGTGAATTATAATAAGTTTGATAGCCAATATTTGAGTAATTTGACAAATTATTTGGCTCTTCAACAATAATTTTTGATAAATATGATTCTGAAAGATTTCTCCCATCGTGTTTTCCAAAATCGAATTTGGAATCGATTGAAACTAAATTAACCATTTGTTCAAGAGAATCGTACGAACGATATAATGCATAAGTAATATCGTGTGAACCACCTATAATAATAGGAATAACTTTTTTCTTAATTAAACTCGAAATAACTTTTTGAACGGCATAATAAGTATCATCGATAGAATTTCCTGGTAAAATATCACCTAAATCAGCTATTGATTTACTCCAGTTTCCTGGGAATAATGAATATAATTCTTTACGAATAAAATTCAAATCTGTCGGGATTGCCATAGAATCAACGCCTCTATTATCTAAAACTCCAATAATAGCAATATTAATTTTATTTAAATCAGGAAAGTCGTCTTGTGAATGAAAAACGACTTTACTTGACAGATGCTGTGATGAATTTTTTTTTAATTTAATTATCAGATCGGTGTTTAATGGTGTCAGAAAATCAAATTCCATTTATTATTTCTTTTTTGCTGTTGCTTTTTTCGCTGGAGCTTTCTTTGCAGGTGCTTTCTTTGCAGGAGATTTCTTTTCAATCATAGCTTGAACCTCTACTAATGTTAATTTACTTGCATCAACATCTTTACTCAGTTCAATTTTAATTTTTCCTTTAGTAATTTCAGTTCTACCCCAACGTGCTTTTTGGACTAAAATTCCTTCGGCTTCCCAATTGTGTATTACTTTATCAATATTTTTTTGAAGTTTATCTTCTATTAATTCTTCAATATCGTTTTGAGAAAGATTATCAAAATTATATTTTTTAGATACATTAATAAAAGTACCATTCCATTTAATAAATGGTCCAAATCTTCCTGTTCCTTTTTGAACGCCTTCGCCTTTATAAACCGCTATTGGTGCATCGGCTTGAGTTTTTTCATCAATTAAAACTTTGGCTCTTTCTAAATCTACATCCAATGGTTCTTCTCCTTTTGGAAGCGAAACAAATATTTTTCCGAAACGAATAAAAGGTCCATATCGACCCAAACTTACCTCAACTTCTTCTCCTTTATATTCTCCCAAAGCTTTTGGTAGTAAAAATAAATTTAATGCTTCTTCCAAAGTAATGTTACCCATATTTTGTTCTGGACGCAAACTGGCAAATTTCTTTTCTTCGTCATCAATATCTCCAATTTGAGCCATAGCTCCGAATTTTCCTAAACGAACCAAAACCGTTTTGCCTGATTCTGGATGTTTTCCTAAAATACGTTCACCACTTTCTCTATCGGCATTGGCTTCTACATCTTTTACATTGGGATGAAATTTATCATAAAACTCCTGCATCATTGTTGTCCAATTGATGTTTCCTTCGGCAATTTCGTCAAAATCTTGCTCGACTTTTGCTGTGAAATTGTAATCTAAAATCGCATCAAAATTTTTAACCAAGAAATCAGTTACAATATTTCCGATGTCAGTTGGAACCAATTTTCCTTTATCAGAACCTGTATTTTCTTTTAAAATAACATCCGAAACTTTTCCAGATTGTAAAGTCAATTGTGTATATTTTCGTTCCTGACCTTCAAGCGTTCCTTTTTCAACATAACTTCTGTTGATGATTGTAGAAATAGTTGGCGCATACGTTGACGGACGACCAATTCCTAATTCTTCTAATTTTTTCACCAAAGCAGCTTCCGTGTATCGACTTGGCGGACGCGAATATCTTTCGGTTGCTGTAATGTAATTATTAATCAATTTTTCATTGACTTTCATTGCTGGCAACATTCCTTCTTGTTCGTCATCGTCGTCGTCATTTCCTTCAAGATAAACTTTTAGGAAACCTTCAAATTTTATAACTTCTCCAGAAGCTGTAAAAACTTCTTGATGATTATTGGCTTCAATTTTTACGTTGGTACGTTCCAATTCGGCATCAGCCATTTGAGAAGCCAAAGTTCTTTTCCAAATTAAATCGTATAATCTTGCTTGATCACGGTCAATATTCACAGTATGTCGCGACATATCTGTTGGGCGAATTGCTTCGTGAGCTTCTTGTGCGCCTTTGCTTTTATTGGTAAATGTTCTCGGCTTAGAAAATTCTTTTCCATACGAACGAATAATTTCTGCTTGAGCAGCATCCATCGCATCTTTAGAAAGGTTAACCGAATCGGTTCTCATATATGTAATAAGTCCTGCTTCGTATAATCGTTGGGCTAATTGCATTGTAATACCTACTGGCAAGTACAATTTACGTGCTGCTTCTTGTTGTAAAGTTGACGTTGTAAATGGTCCAGCAGGGAATTTTTTGGTCGGTTTAGTTTCTAAATCGGCTACTTTGTAATTAGTGCCAATATTTTTTGCCAAGAAATCTTCGGCTTCTTTTTTAGTATTAAAATTCTTTGGAAGTTTAGCTTTAAATGCTCTACCTGCTTCGTTTACAAACTCGGCAACAACTGAATAACTGGCAATTGCTTTGAAATTCTGAATTTCGCGTTCGCGTTCTACAATTAAACGAACAGAAACCGATTGCACACGTCCAGCAGATAATCCACCTTTAATTTTTCTCCATAAAACTGGCGATAATTCGTAACCAACCAATCTATCTAAAACCCTACGTGCTTGTTGTGCGTTTACTAGATTGTAATCTATTTCTCTAGGATTTTCGATTGCTTTTAAAATAGCAGTTTTGGTAATTTCGTGAAAAACAATTCGTTTTGTTTTGTTTTTATCTAAATGTAATTCTTCTGATAAATGCCATGAAATAGCCTCTCCTTCGCGATCTTCATCGGAAGCCAACCAAACCATATCGGCTTTTTTTGCTAATCCTTTAAGTTTGGCAACCAATGCTTTTTTATCGGCAGAAACTTCGTATTTGGGTTTGAATCCGTTTTCGACATCTACTCCTATTTCTTTGGAAGGCAAGTCGGCAATGTGACCATAACTCGATTCGACTTGGTAGTCTGCGCCAAGAAATTTTTCGATGGTTTTTGCTTTTGCTGGTGACTCTACTATTACTAAATTCTTTGCCATTTACTATTATATATCTTTAGCAAAAGTAGAAGTTTTTTTTAGATTTTTTAGTAATTGGATATAAATTTGGAACTTTTAATAATTAATAAACAGAAAATTAAATCCTATTTACTGCAATTTTAGAAAGTCTTTTATTGTGAATTATTGCTGTAAAAACTACATTTTTATTATCTTGATCAATATAAAAATGAATATTATATGGAAATGTTTTTGGATGAGCAATACGAACATTTTATGTCTTAGTGTATAAGAAGTTGGCATTGCTAAAATTTTTTGAATTGCTATTTCTATGGCTAAAGCAAATTCAATTTCAAGTCCCTCTTTTTGTTCATTATACCAAATTTTAGCATCTTGAATATCTGTAAAAACTGCTTCAAAATAGGTAGCATTATACATTAAATTTTACGCTTCAATTCTTCCAAAAGGCTTTCGATTGGTTTCAAACTTTCTGAATTTTTTGATATCGCTGTTAATCTAGTATCAATTAAATCTTTTTCCCATTTAGGAAGTTCTTGCTCTAAAGTTTCAATATCTGGATAATTGTTTTTTATCAAAGTCCAATCTTCAATTGGCACATAAACACCTGTTTGATTTCCTAAATTATCTTGCAATACTTGAAGTTTCATTGTTTTGAATATTAAAATTTAAAAAGCTAAATATCTTCTTAAAACAAAGTTAGTAAAATAATTTTTGTGATTTATTTTAATTAGTAAAAATTATAGAATCAAAACTAAAATATTGTTAAATCACAACTGCCATCTTGTCAGATTTTATAATTTAGTATTATCTTTGTGAACTGATTTGAAATTCATTTATGGAAAAGATTATTGAAGAAGAAAAACAAGGCGAAAGTCTAGTTTTAGATTATAAAACAGAAAATACGAAGAAACTTTATATAGAAAGTTATGGTTGCGCTATGAATTTTTCGGACAGCGAAATTGTGGCTTCTATATTATCAAATAATGGTTACAACACTACTCAAATTCTTGAAGAAGCCGATTTGGTTTTGGTAAATACCTGTTCTATTCGTGATAAAGCAGAGCAAACTATTAGAAAACGTTTGGAGAAATACAGTGCTGTAAAAAGAACCAATCCGAGCATGAAAGTTGGCGTTTTGGGTTGTATGGCAGAACGCTTGAAAGAGAAATTTCTAGACGAAGAGAAAATTGTAGATATGGTTGTAGGTCCAGATGCTTACAAGGATTTACCCAATTTACTTGCCGAAGTTGAAGATGGAAGAGATGCAATAAATGTAATTTTGAGTAAAGAGGAAACCTACGGAGATATTTCGCCAGTGCGATTGATGAGCAACGGAATTACAGCTTTGGTTTCCATCACGCGTGGTTGCGATAATATGTGTACGTTTTGCGTGGTGCCTTTTACTCGTGGACGAGAACGCAGTCGTGAACCGCAAAGTATTATGAAGGAAATTCAAGATTTATGGAATAACGGTTTTAAGGAAATTACACTTTTAGGACAAAATGTTGACAGTTACCTTTGGTATGGCGGCGGATTGAAGAAGGATTTTGTAAATGCAAGTGAAATGCAAAAGGCGACTTCGGTAGATTTTGATAATTTATTGGAAATGGTGGCAGTTGGTTTTCCTAAAATGAGAATTCGATTTTCGACATCTAATCCACAAGATATGCACGAAAGTGTGTTGCACGTTATTGCGAAATATCCTAACATTTGTAAGCACATTCACTTGCCAGTTCAATCTGGAAGCAACCGAATTTTGAAGGAAATGAATCGCTTACATTCTCGTGAAGAATACATGACGTTGATTGATAAAATTAAAACCATAATTCCTGAAAGTTCGATTTCACAAGATTTGATTGCTGGTTTTCCAACAGAAACAGAAGACGATCATCAAGATACTTTATCACTAATGGAATATGTAAAATATAGTTTTGGATATATGTATTCCTATTCAGAAAGACCTGGAACATTGGCTGGAAGAAAAATGGAAGATGATGTTCCAGAAGAAACTAAAGCAAGACGTTTGCAAGAAATTGTTGATTTACAACAAAAACACGCGTGGCAACGAAGTGAAGAATTTATTGGAAAAACAGTTGAAGTATTGGTTGAAAAATTGTCTAAAAAATCTAAGGAAGAGTTTTCGGGTAGAAATTCTCAAAGTATAACTGTGGTTTTTC
>JANXVF010000053.1 GCA_025351785.1 Flavobacterium sp. | reverse complement strand
CTTTTCGCAGTTGCTATAATTCTTTTCGAAGTTGCTATAATTCTTTTCGCAGTTGCTGTAATTCTTTACGCAGTTGCTATAATTCTTTTCGCAGTTGCTATAATTCTTTTCGCAGTTGCTGTAATTCTTTACGCAGTTGCTGTAATTCTTTTCGCAGTTGCTGTAATTCTTTTCGCAGTTGCTGTAATTCTTTTCGCAGTTGCTATAATTCTTTTCGCAGTTGCTATAATTCTTTACGCAGTTGCTGTAATTCTTTTCGCAGTTGCTATAATTCTTTTCGCAGTTGCACTATTTCTGAATACTATTTACTTTTTAGCGTTCTTCTTTCCTCTAAACTGACGCCCAACGTTGCGTGGCTTGATGACAGGTTGGGATTAGATAGGCCAAAAGTATAGGTTTAAAACCGAACTCGCAAGTACAAAACCAACTTTAAATTAAAGAACCAAGCCCCAACTTGCATCAAACCGCTGTTGTGCGATCGCTTTTTTATTTCCAATCTTTTAAATCAGTTAGAAACTTTTCAACAGTTTCTCTAATTGCAGCTGAAGCCATATATCTTGTTGCAGTTTTTCTAGAAACAAAGCTTGTTTTACTTAATGGTGCGTTCTTATCTCCATCCTCAATATCTGTACAATAAGTTTTTGAGATTCCTTTGTATTTAATTTCCATTTGGCAAAGTCCGTGTACTGCAATTTGACCAAAACCAATTAATCTGCAGTCTAATGCTGTTAGCCTAATTTCAAGTTCGTTAATTGAAGTTGTGTCGATTGATATTTTAGATTGTAAAAATAAAGTATTTAAATAATCCCAAACTTTTACCGTTCCTTGATCAGCATTTAGTTCAGTTTCATTATTTAACACTATTTGTGAGCAATTTATTTTTGTAAGTTTTTTTTCATCTCTATCGTTATATAGTGTTACTTTCAATTTCAAATCTTGAAAGTCGAATTGATTTATTGTTGGATATGTGGGAAATTTTTTACCTGGTAAAAATCCGTGTTCTGGCATTATTTCCTTCGCAATAACATATGATAGCCCTCCTATAACTCCACCTTGTGGATAAATGATTTGATTTTGTGAATAACTGGATGTAACTAAAGCTAAAGCTATTACTAATGTGATAAAATTTGATTTCATAATTTTCTTTTTTTAATATTTTATATTATTTCAATTTCTTTCAGTTTTGCGAAAGTGTCGCACAACGTCTCGCGGCTTTGCGATGAAGCGGGTAAATCTGCCTAGACTTTCAGCCTAAAAACAAACATACAAATAAAAAACCAACTTTTAGTAATGACCGAAGCCGCTTTTTCGCAAAACCGCTGTTAGCAGTAGTTTATTTTGAAATTAATTTGTCGTTTTTATAAAAATATTTCCTATTTTTCATTTTTACATAGTTTTTTCTAAATTGAATTTTAAAATTTTCCAGGTTTTCATTGTATTTTAATTGTTGAGCTAAAAATGTGTAATTGAAATTTATTAGTTTTAAAACTTGAAGTTTATCAAAGTCAAATATTAAATATCCATTTTTCGTGTTAGCTTGAGATTGATTACAATCTGGACAGCCGATTCTTTGGTATGAAAATTTTATTACTAATTGCGCACTTTTGGATTTATCAAGTTTAATTCTTTTTAGTTCTTTTATTTTTAAAATAGGCGCTGACATAATTTCATTAAGTTTACTTATTTCTTTTGAATTTAAAGTATCGTTGATATAATTGTCGTAGATAATTTCTGGCGAAATTATTTCATAAATTTTGAATTCTTCATCGCTTTTTAAGGCAATTGAGATTGTTCCAAGTTTGTTTTCAAAATTTGGTATTAGATAGGCTTCAGGATTTTTTATATCAATTGAAATTATTTTTGTTTTTTCATTCAATAAATTTTCAAGTTTATTTATTGTATCAATTACTTTGTAATTTTTTATTTCGTTTACTTTTATAACTTTCATTGATTTTTCAACACTTTGGAAATTTAATTCTTGTTCATTATAAATGTCAGAAGTAGTTCCGCCAAAACTTTGACAAAATATATTAGTGGTGATTAAAATCAGCATTATAAATAAGTGAACTTTTCTCATTTTGCAATTTTCGTGTTAAATTACTGCTAACGTTTTGTGGCTTCACGAAGTGTGGGCTTGATATACCAGAGTTTTCGATTAATCACTAAACTCAAAAGTACAAAACAATCTTTGAATTCAAGACCCAAACCCCACATTTTGTGAAACCGCTGTTATCTGTTGTTTTTTTATTTTTGTTTTTTCTTTGAAAACTTTTATTCTTCAATTTTTTCTTTGAGATTCATTCTGGAATGTAAAAAACGAACGATTTCAATTTCTGTTTCAGTTCTAATTCGATAAAAAATCAAATGTTTACCTGATTTATGAAAGTAAATATCTTTGTCTATCTCTTTATAAATTTTTTCTATTTCTTCTTTGTTTGCCAATTTTTGGCAAGATTCTAATAGTTCTTCATAATATTTGTCTGCTTGTCTTTCTGACCATTCTTCAAATGTATAATCCCAAATATCAGATAAATCTTCAACTGCTCGATTTGACAAAACATAACTAAACATTTCGTTTTCGTGCCTTCAAGAATTCTAAATGTGTTTTTGGATTGAAGTTTTCTGCAATTCCGCTTTCGATTCCTTCCCTAATTGCACTTTTCAATGCAACTAATTTATCCTCTTCGGTTTCGAGCAAACGCAAACCAGCGCGTATTACTTCGCTCGCATTTTTAAATCTACCTTCCGAAATTCTACTATCAACAAAACTTTCAAAATAATTTCCTAGAGAAACTGATGTATTTCGTCCCATTTTCATTTTTTCCGTAAAGTTACCAAATTTAGGTAACATAATCAAAACTTATTTTTCAACCGTAATTTTTTTCAAAAATAACAGATAACGTCTCGCGCGCTTTGCGATGTTGCGGACGATTTAACACCGAGCCTTTACAAATATAAACAAATTATTGAGATAAAAATTTCCTTTCAGATAAATCCCAAACCCGCAATATCGCAAAACCGCTGTTAGCCGTTCGGTTTTTTTCTCGTGGCAGGTGGTAATATTCTCGTTGCAGGCGGTAACAT
>JANXVF010000042.1 GCA_025351785.1 Flavobacterium sp. | reverse complement strand
CGCCTATGCAAAAGCACATCTCATCTTTTATTGTATTCAATTTCAAATAACTTTCAACTGCTGATGGACTGAAAAACAGAATTCCGTCTAATTTTTTTGTTGTTTTTTTTGAGGTTAATTTGGTTTCATACACTTCAATTTCGTTGAATGTGATTCCGTTTTCTTTAAGTGTATTTGGTAAAACATCTCGACGTAAATTGCCGCTGAAAAAGGTGAACGATTCGCCAGAATAAATCAATGTAATTATTTCGGACAAATCGGATGCATAACCAGTGTAAGCAACAACATTGAATCCGTTTTCGGTTAATAAATCTTTGGTTTTCATCCCAACAGAAAAGACATTTTTGCTTTTTAAATCATTACATTTTGAATGTTGTAAAATACTTTGAACGGCGTTTTGGCTTGTAAAAATTAGATTGCTATTTACTTTTGTCAATTCGAAATTCTTTATAGTTGTATCGATAAAATCTTCTTCAATAACTGTAAAATTGGCATCTAATAATTCTTGCTTTTGATTTGGCAAAAGCTTTTTGGTAGATAGTATAGTAGTTTGTTCTATCATTATTTACTGTAAAATACGGTATCAATAAAATATAAAATACCATCTTGTGTTAGTACATTTTCATCATGTAAATCTTCAAGAATTATTGCTAATTCAGGATTATAATAATCATGATTTCTTGTATTTTCAAATCCGTTAGCAATCATAAATTCTTTAACTTTAAATAACTCAGTTGGTTGATTTGCTTTCACAAAAGGTTGTTCAACTAGAGCAAATAGTTTTTCATCAACGAGACAAAAACCAATTAATATATATGAAGTTTCAGGAAAAAAATAATTATTTAGTAATAAACTTGTAAAATAATCCTGCCATGAGGAATAGTAAATTGAATCGTTTAGTTTATATACTGTTTTTTCATTTTTTATATAAACTTTCTGTTCAGCTCCTTCAGAAATAAATAAATCAAAATTTACTTTATCATTAGCCCAAAGGTTATTCACATTACAAAATTCAATTATGCTTTTTGTTTCTTCTTGTTTGTAGTGCTTATCGTTTTTAACCATTGAGCTTGCTGTTTGGCTTGCTCCAAGGTAATTGGTAATTGCTTGGATAAGAGTTCTTTGGCTAATTCTGCTCTTTCCTTGAATGATATTTTGTAGTTCATCTTTTAAGATTTTTATATCCATACAAATATAATGCTTTTTTTACAAATTGAATTTTTCATAAATAAACACACTATTTCTTCAATTGTTTCTTAATCTCTGCCATTAATTCGCTTCCCCCATCATTCAGAATTTCTTGCGCCGCATTAAAACCAAGTTTCTTCCATTCAGAAATATCCACTATTTTATCGATTTCTAGTTTTTGTTTTCCGTCAATTGATAGTAAAACTCCTTTAAAATTGATAGTATCTTCCTTTTCATTATACCTTGCAATTGCTCCGATTGGCGCAGTACAACCGCCTTCGAGTGTTTTTAGAAATTGTCTTTCTATGTATGTGCAAATTTCAGTTTCAATGTGATTGAGTTGCGAAAGTGCGTCAAGTGTAAATTCGTCATTTGCCATGGCAACAACAACCATTGCGCCTTGAGCTGGCGCAGGAATCATCCAATCGAGATTGATATAACTCTCTGGTTTTAAGTTGATTCTTTCTAATCCTGCCGCTGCAAAAACGGCTCCGTTCCAATCGTTTTCTTGCAATTTTTGCATTCTGGTATTAACGTTTCCACGTAAATCGACTACGGTATGATTTGGATATTTATTCCACCACATCGCTTGACGACGCAAACTTCCTGTGGCAATTGTTATAGGAATCACATCAGCTGTGTGTAAAAAATCAGTGCTATATTTATGAACCAAAATATCTAATGTGTTAGCTCTTTCCAAAACGGCAGCTTGAACAATACCAATTGGTAATGCGGTTGGCACATCTTTCATAGAGTGAACTGCAATGTCAACTTGACCGTTAATCATTGCAATATCTAATGTTTTGGTAAAAATTCCGGTAATTCCGAGTTCGTAAAGTGGTTTATCAAGAATAATATCTCCTTGCGATTTTACGGCTATAATTTCGGTTTTGTAACCTAAATCATTAAGTTGTTTTTGAACTGTGTGTGCTTGCCAAAGTGCTAATTCACTATCACGAGTTCCAATACGTATTGTTTTTTCAGACACTTTTTTGTTATTTTTTACACGAATTGCACAAATTTACACCAAAATTTTGATTCGAGTAATTCTTTAAATTTCACAAATTCGTACTGATTCGTGAAATTTGTGTGGATATTTTAAAAAAATGATTTCTCTTGTTCCAACTGAAATACTTTTTCAATCCATTCGATACCTTCATCCATTGAGTCACCATCTTTTAAATGATTTACAAAATGATTGGTGATTTTCTGGATGATTCTGTTGCTTATTAATTCGGCTTGTTGTTCATCAAAATTAGATAATTTTTTACGTTGAAAATTCAATTCGCCGTCTTTTATAGAATTTAATTTTTCTTTTAAAGCATGAATAGTTGGTGCAAATTTTCTGTTTTTAGTCCAAGCAATAAACTCGTCTTTTATTTCTTCAATAATGGCTTCGGCTGCCGGAATATGTAATTTTCTGTTTTCCAAAGTTTCATCAGTCATTTGTGACAAATGATCAAGGTGAATTAACGTTACACCATCAACTTCTTTAACATTCTCATGAACATTTTTTGGAATCGATAAATCTAAAATTAACAATGGTTTTTTCAGATTTAAAATGGCTTTATCGATAGTAGGATTTTGCGCTCCAGTTGCAACTACAACAACATCTGCATTTTGAAGTTCCAATTGCAAATCAGAATAATCTTTCACAATCAAATCTAGTTTGTTAGCTAATTTTTCGGCTTTATCTTTAGTACGGTTTATTAATGTAATTTGCTCGTGTTTGGTGTGTTTTACAAGGTTCTCACAAGTATTTCTACCTATTTTTCCTGTTCCAAAAAGTAGAATATTTTTGTTAGAAATATCAGCTACATTTTTAATAATATATTGAACCGATGCAAATGAAACCGATGTTGCTCCAGATGAAATATCGGTATCGGTTTTGATTTTTTTACTGGCTTGAATTACAGAATTTACCAATCGTTCCATAAAAGAGTTTACTAAACCGTTAGATTTACTTTCGTTGAAAGCAATTTTTATCTGACTAATAATTTCAAAATCTCCCAAAATCTGACTGTCTAAACCTGTTCCAACACGAAACATATGGTTAACTGCTTCTTGATTTTTGTAGATATAGGCAATTTCTTGAAACTCGGGAACTGAGCCTTGACTATTCTCACAAAGTAATTTTATTAATTCATAAGGATGATTGGCAAAACCATATATTTCGGTTCTGTTACAGGTTGATGTAACGATTAAAGCTTCAATTCCTTCGGCTTCGGCCTGCATCAATAATGTTGCTTTGGCTTTAGCATCGAGACTGAATTTTCCTCTCATAACTGCATCGGCTTTTTTATAACTGATTCCTAATGCGTAAAAAGAAGTGTGCTTTGACATATTAAAGTTTTCCATAAATATACTTTCCTTAAAAAGTTCAACAAAATTATCTATATACAATTTATAAAAGTAACGCTGTAAGGACTTTTTGTATCGCTGTGAGATATTTTAATCCAAAATGCTGTAATCAACGTAAATTCTATTAAGTTTGTAATGAAATCAAGTGTTTTAAAATGTCTTATGTAGATTAATTCTAAATAAGTTTTTGCCTAACTTCTTATATATTTACGAAAAAATATCGCTATGGGTTCTCAAGAAGAGATAAAAATTGAAAATGATTTTATTTTAATTCGATTTCAAAATGATGAAAATGAATCATATCGTGTGGAAAGGCACATCAGTCAAGGCTTGATACAATTTCATTTTGGAATGAAAGGTAGAGCAAAATTTGTATTTAATAGCGGAAATTATGCTCTAGATTTGAATGAAGAGAAGTCTTATTTGCTTTATAATCCCGAAAAAGAGTTGCCTCTAGATTTAGAATTGGCTCCAAACTCGTGGGTAATTTCATTGATAATTTCCATCCAAAAGTTTCATTCTTTATTTTCATCCGAAGCCGATTATATTCCATTTTTGAGTGAAGAAAACAACGATAAAAAATATTATAAAGAAGACAGCATTAGTCCATCAATGGCAATTGTATTGAGCCAAATGTTTCATTATAACTTAAATCCATTTATTAAAAATTTATATTACAAAGGAAAAAGTTATGAATTACTCGGCTTGTATTTTAATAAAAATGAAGATCAAAATGCAGAGCAATGTCCGTTTTTAATTGATGAAGATAACGTGATAAAAATTAAAAAAGCCAAAGAAATAATTATTGCCAATATGGCTGAACCTCCGGGACTACAAGAGTTATCAGATAAAATTGGTCTCAATTTAAAGAAACTCAAAATGGGTTTCAAACAAATTTATGGCGATACTGTTTACGGATTTCTATTTGACTATAAAATGGATTATGCGCGACAGTTATTAGATTCTGGTTCGTATAATGTAAACGAAGTGGGTTTGAAAATTGGTTACAGTACTGGAAGTCATTTTATTGCAGCGTTCAAGAAAAAATTTGCAACAACGCCAAAAAAGTATTTGATGTCTATAAATCCGAATACATAATGAGAAAAATCTTTGTTTTATTTGCATTTATTTTATGCTTTACATCTTGTAAAAAGGAACAGTTTTTTTCGGATTTTGATACAATTGAATATTTTTCAGCTGATAAAAATTATTATTCTCAATTCCATAATCGATTAACTCAAATATCAGACATAAATTATATAAAAATATTAGAAAATGATTTACCAAAAAAACTAGATGATTCACTATTTTACTCTGAATTGAATTCGACAAAATTTATAGCTAATAAAGTTTCTAAATCTGATGTAGATTCATTCAAAGAATTATTCAACGACGAAAATTTTACTGAAACCTATACAACTGCATGTTCACCTGATTATAGAAATATTTTAATTTTGAAAAAATCTAATAAAATTGTTGGCATTTTGAAAATTTGCTATGGTTGTGAAATGTATTATTTAATTGGTGAAGATGACGAAAAGAAAAAAATTCATAAAAGTGGCGGTATCGCAAATTTAGAATTAGAGAAAGTATTCGATAAATATCAAAGTAAATAAATTACGTATATCAAACAATCGATAAAAAAAACATAAACATAAATATAAAAAGTAAGAATGATTTACTTTTACAAAAAATAATATTTAGTATGAAAGGTGTATTACTTGTAAACTTAGGTTCTCCAGAAAGTCCAACAGCAAAAGATGTAAAGCCATATTTAGATGAATTTTTAATGGATAAATACGTTATTGACGTTCCGTTTTTATTGCGTGCATTGTTAGTTCGTGGGGTTATTTTACAAACTAGGCCAAAAAAATCTGCTGAAGCATATGCTCGTATCTGGACTGATGAAGGTTCTCCTCTGATAGTGATTTCAAAAAAAATGCACCAGAAAGTTCAATCATTAGTTGACATTCCAGTGGCTTTAGCAATGCGTTATGGAACAATAACTATCTTAAAAGGATTGCAAGAATTGCACGATAAAGGTGTCAATGAGGTAATGCTTTTTCCGCTTTATCCTCAACATGCTATGGCATCAACCACTACAATTGTAGCCTTGGCAGAAGAATTACGCGTGAAACATTTTCCTGAAATGAAATTCACAATAGTTCCATCTTTTTATAATAAACCCGATTATATTCAGGCATTAGCTAATTCGATGAAAAAACATTTGGAAGGATTTGATTATGATCATTTGTTGTTTTCATATCATGGTATTCCAAAACGTCATATTCGAAAAACAGATGTAACAAAATCACACTGTAAAATGGATTTTTCGTGCTGTCATAACTCCTCTCCTGCCCACGAATTTTGTTATAGTCACCAATGTTATGAAACTACAAAACAAGTTGTAAAATTATTAGGTATTCCTGAAGGAAAATACAGTCAAACATTCCAATCTCGTTTAGCAGGTGACAAATGGTTAACGCCATATACTGATGTTGAAGTAAATAAAATGCCCGAAAAAGGAATTAAAAAATTAGCCGTTGTAACTCCAGCATTTGTTTCAGATTGTTTAGAAACTTTAGAAGAAATTGCCATGGAGGCCAATCATGAATTTAAAGTTCATGGTGGCGAGGAATTTATGGCAATCCCTTGTATGAATGATGGCGATGAGTGGTGTGGAGTTGTGGCTAGATGGATTTCAGAATTTCAAAAAAATTAAAATCTTATTAAAGCGTTTCAGGGTTTTGTAATTTCGATATTACGTTATCAACTTTTATAGTTCGCATCGCATCTTCATATCCTGAAAAAATTTTATTTCCATAAATGGATGTAGGCAATAACGGAAATTGTTTTATATCTGGAATTAAACTGTTAATTGAAGGTTGATTGAAGGGTAAAAACCCTGCATAAGGGTGAGTTGATCCCCACAATGTTACCACTTTTATTCCCATCATTGCGGCAATATGACCATTTGCAGAATCCATTGAAAGCATTACATTTAGATTTGATATTAGTTCTAATTCTTGTTTTAAACCAAATTTACCAGCTATCACTAATACATTTTTTTTGCCATCAGAAAATTGATTTAAAATATTAATCTCTTGGGCTCCTGCACCAAAAAGAAATATTTTATTGTGATTTTTGTTTGCTAACTCATCTATCACTTTTTGCATCAAATCTTGCGGATATATTTTAGATTTGTATTGAGCAAAAGGTGCTATTCCAATCCAATTTTGATCTGTTTTTTGTCCCGTAATAGAAGTAATGGTTTCAGATAAAATTGCTTTTTTAGGAAACTGAGGATAAGACATATCTACTTTTAAGTCAAGCTTTTCAAAAGTATCAATGTAACGATTAACTGTTGATTTGAGTGGCTTAAAAATTTTATTTTGCAACCTCGTTAATTCATCTTTTCCTTTTCTGTCTTTATCAATAAATACAATTTTTTTACCCCCTAAAGCAAATAATTTTCTAATAATTTGTGATCGTATAACATCATGCAAATCTGCGACAGCATCAATATGTAACTTTTTTAAATCTAGATATAATTTAACTAAACCTAAAAAACCTTTATGTCGCTTTTTTAAATCAATTTCGAAAAAATTAACGTTTGGGATATCATCAAAAAATGGTTTATAAAACGGTCTGGAGACAAAAGTGATTTTAATATTAGGATTTTGAAGCACCAATGCTCTTATAACAGGTACTGTCATAGCAACATCTCCCATTGCCGAGAGTCTAATTACTGCAATATGTTTACTTTTTATTGACAAACTTTTTTAATTAAACAAAACCTGTTTAAATCTAAAATTATAGAAGTTAAACAGGTTTGTTGGATATCTGATTTTTAGAGATTATTTTTTTACATCCTCTTTTTTCTCTACATTTTTATTCCCAGATGAGTAACTATCATTTACAATTTTTATTAATTCATTTGTAATATCATAACTGTCTTTTGCATATAGAATTGTAGCAGATTCTCCCGTTCCATAAATATAATCATATCCTTTATCTTTGCCATATTTTTTGAAGACTTTTTTATATTTCAAAATAAGCGAATCCATTTCTTTGCCACTCTCCCCTTGAAGTTGTTGCAACATTCCTTGTTGGGCATATTGTAATTGTTGTTCTCTTTGTTGCAATTCTTGCCCTTTTTGTTGAGCCCATGCTTGACCTTTTTCCATTGCGTTTTGCTTAAAACTTGAGGCTTCTTTTTGAAGTTTATTAGCTTCAATTTTTAAATCTGCTCCCATCTCTACAGATTTGTTTTTATATTTAGATTCAATATCTTTAGATTCAATGCTGGCTTCCATTAATTTTGAAGTGTCTATATAGGCAGTTTTAAAATTTTTAGTCTCTGTGGTTTTATTACAAGAAATTAATACTAAAATAAGAACTAGGATAGATAATTGACTTTTTAAATTGATTTTCATTTTTGAGGTATAATAATTTAGTTTTATGTTTTATAATTCTTCCAAAAATATAAAATTTAAATTTGATACAATAAAAAAAATGATCAACTTGAATTTGTTTATATGTAAATATCAGACAAATCTATTGGATAAGATTTTCCTATAAGTCTTCGCTATTTAAAACGGCTTCAATAAAGCAAGTTTTAAGACCAAAGTTATATTTAGTGGTGCAATTTTATGGCTAATGAGATTTTGATTAAATAACGAGCTTTAAAATAATTTTATTAGTTTTTCTACTTCTTTTTTACAAGAAAATGTCATCATCGCAATTGTTAAAACAAGAATTGTACTTTTCATTTGTGAAAAATATAAGTTACAAGTATCATTTTTTCATATTACGAAACAAAAAAGAAACTCTCATATGCTTTTTTTAGCTAACTTTGTAACAAAATTTATTAGAAGTATCTTCTAAGTTAAAAACACAAATTATAATTATGAATAAAATATTAAAAAAAGCAATTAGAAAATTAATGCCAAAAGGTGTTTTTAAAGAAAAACT
>JANXVF010000006.1 GCA_025351785.1 Flavobacterium sp. | reverse complement strand
CGTTTATTTTTCAAAAGTTGTTGGAAAAATGTTCGCTAGACTCAAACGAAAACAAAAAGAAAACAGAAAAAATTCTGCGAAAAGTGAATCCAAAGTCGAGTAGAAGTGGACAGTTTTTCAGTAACTCTTTAGCTTTAAATTTTAGGCGAAAAGTTCGGAAATATTATTGCTGGCAACTAGTAAATATCTGCAAGTTTAATGTACTTTTTCTAGTATTGCAAATTACATTAGCTTTTTGTTTTGGTTTTTATCATTTACTAAACGATCTAATGGACTTTGTATTTTATCAACTGCATTTTTGGTTAAATGTGTGTACATCGTTGTTGTTTTTATATCTGCATGACCCAAAAATTGCTGAATATATCTTATATCTGTTCCGTTTTCAAGAAGATGTGTTGCAAAACTATGTCGCAATGTGTGAATAGATGCCTTTTTTTCTAGTCCTGCTTTTTTTATTGCTTGCTGCATAATTGATTGTGCACTTCTACTCGAATATGATTCTCCCGCAAATTGTCCTTCAAATACATAATGTGAACCTTTAAATAATTGTTTATAAATTTTTAATGATTCTACAATCGAATAGGGTAACATTACAAATCGATCTTTTTTTCCTTTTGCATTTTTTATATGTATTTTATGCTCTTCAAAAAGTATATCTTGCCATTTTAAGCTCACAATCTCGCTAACACGCAATCCTGCTCCATATCCTACCAATAAAATTAATTTATGTTTTGGATTTTCTACAACTTGAAAAATTTTCAAACATTCGTCCATTGTCAAAACTGAAGGCAATTTTTTTTCTTTTTTGGGTCTTGGGAGTTTTAACTCGAAATTTTTATTGCCTACTACATTTTGATAATAAAACTGTAAACCATTTACTAAACTATGTCCAGATGTTGCCGAAAGTCCTTTTTCCATAAGGCTTGACAAATATTTAACAACCTCTTTATATTCTATCGTTGCGGGATCGCGATAACTGAAATATCTTAGAAACTGTGTAAATGAAGCGCAATAAGTTCGTAGGGTAGAGGTGCTATAATTCATAGCCAAAATCATTTCTGCCAAATCGGTTACATACTGTTTGCCTTGTTCAGGAATTTGAACTAATATATTTTCTTTTGTTTTTGTTAAATCTAATTTTTTTTTGTTTGGCAAATTTTTTAATTGTAAATAAGATTTTGGCAATTTATTATCAATCAAAATTTCGAACGACTCCATTTGTAATTGGATAGTTTCATATACCAGAGGTGCCGCAGGAAGTAAATAGCAATTTCTGGTTTTGCTATATCGAGCCATAGAAAAACGTTTAATTTTTTCATGAATTGCAACAATCTTTGGAACATAAATTTCCATCCATGTTATGTCTTCCTTGTGTGGCAATATCTGTATTGACTCTCCACGAAAACTTTTATCATTGCTGTAATAATCTGTTCCAAAAAAATCGATTTGATCTAAAATGCCTTCAACAGTTACCTTTACTTTTGGGTGTCTCAAAACCATGTAACATTTATAATTTGAATTCCAAAATACACCCTTAACTTCTAGCAGTAATTTATTGATAGATTGGTTATAAGGTAACTTGAAAACCCAATATTTTCCTATGTTGGATAGTAACTCTATTCGCAATTTGTGTTTAAATGGAACTAGTTCCGTTTTGTGTTCAGGATTGCTCATATTTGATGTGCCTAACTGAAATTTGCTTGTGGCTGTGGGTGAAAGGTCACGGCTTTTATTGCCGGTCACCAGCGGTGAAGAGGATACTAATTGGTTATTTTTTTCAATCAATATGTTGTCAAAGTGTGCTTTTAATATTGTTATATTTTTGGATTCGTAATCTAAATACCAACACTTCTTAGTATTGCTATATCCAGCTCCTATTTTTTTAAGAATTTGAATTTTTGAATTATCGTAATCAAAAAAAATCCCTATTCTATAAGCATTTCGATGATGTATTTTTCTAACTATCATTTAATAAACAATATATATCCAAATATATAAAATTTTTAAATATCTAGTTTGTCAAAAGTGAAATTTTATTAAAAAAATATTTAAGTATTATTTTTCTACATTTATATAAAAATGGTCTGTCAAAACTGAAATTAAATCTAAATCGTTAATTTTAATTTTCAATTTTTGCCAATTGTTTTTACAGTTTAATCTAATTATTTTTGATTCAAAAGATATATCAACAGGCATTTCAAAATTTTGTTCGTCAGTTTTCCAACGATATTCTAAATGTTTTTTTGTTAGTTTTAATTCTAAAATCGGAATATTTTTAAAACGCAAATATTGATTGAATATAGGTGTTAAATTTATTCCGATTTCTTTATTAAAATATGAAATAACTGTCTCGGTGTCTATTATTTTATGTCTAAAATTTGTTGAATAATTATATAGCAATGTCCACCATTTTTCATCATTTTTTATAATATGCCGTATGGTATTTAAAAGCAATGCGCCTTTGTAATACATATCGCCAGAACCTTCTTTATTTACTCCATATTCACCAATAATTGGTTCGTTATTTGTAACATTTCCTTTAAGTCCATTAGTATATTTTTGAGATTTCTCATAACCATATTGACATTCAATATAAACACATTCTGAATACATTGTGAAGCCTTCATGAATCCACATATCTGCAATATCGCTAGAAGTGATACTATTGCCAAACCATTCGTGACCACTTTCATGTACTATAATGTAGTCAAACAGTAAACCTATTCCTGTACCAGATAAATCACTTCCTAAATAACCATTTTTATATTTATTACCATAAGCCACTGCACTTTGATGTTCCATTCCTAGATATGAAGTTTCAACAAGTTTATATCCATCATTTGCAAAAGGATAATCTCCAAACTTAGTTTGAAAACAGCCTAACATTAATTTTACTTGTTCAAATTGTTTTTTTGCCTTTTCTTCATTTTCTTTTAGAATATAATAATCTAAATCTAACCCATTCAAAGAATCGTGAATATGCGCATAATCTGCAATATTAACGGTTATATCATAGGTGTTTATAGGATTTTTAACCTCCCAATCCCAACGAGTGTATCCATTTTTTAAATCTTCACTACCTATAAATTTGCCGTTTGAAACATCTATTAATCCGTTTGGCACTGCTATTTTTATAGTAGCTCCATAGTCGGGCTCGTCACTTTGAGAATCTTTACAAGGATACCACAAACTAGCACCTGTACCTTGACATGCAACGCCTACCCAAGGTTTTCCCGACTTATCTTTATTGAAAGTAAAACCTCCGTCCCATGGTGCACGTTTTGCTACAATAGGATTTCCAGAGTAATAGAACTTTAGTTTTTGGTTTTCCCCCTGATGTAATTCAGAATTAAAATTTACAAAAACAGCATTATATTCTCTTTTATAAAGTAATTTTTGATTATTGAAAACGATAGAGTCTATCTTCATAGTATCAAACAAATCTAACTGAATTTTTGAGGTGTTTGAAACAACCAAAAATGAAATTTCATTTAAACCTGAAATAAATTTATCTTCAATATTGATTTTTAAATTTAAGTCGTACCGAGTAACATCAAAGCACGTTCTTTCAAATGGCAAACCGCCCTGAAGTGAATCTTTTCGAGTCGAGTTTTGTGAAAAAGCAATTGCATTTGAAATTAAAAACACATAAAATAGGAGGGAAGTAGTTTTCATAATCTCAAAAATAGAAAAAGATTTTTTAAAATTTAATAAACCTGCTGTTTTTATTTTTGTTTATCTGATGGAACAATCTTTTTTAATCATATATGAAATAATAGACATAAAAAAAGTGCGATTTTAAAGTCGCACATTATAAATTTAATTAGGGTTTTATTTATACTTTTCCTAAAGTGTAAAGTTGCTCCATAGTGGGCGATTTACTCCCACCGACTGGTTCTAGTGTTATTCCGAAAGCTTCTGCTCCTGTTGTTCCCTTAACTGCAAACATTTTGTAATCATTTTTAGAAAAATTATCTAATAATCCGATGCTTGTAGGGGTCAAAACTGGACTTAACTTTAAAGACCATATTTGATAAACTTTTCCATCTGGAGGTTCTGGTAACCCGGTTCCATCTACATAAACCGTTTGAGTTTCTTTATTCCAATACACTTTTGCAAAAGATGTAGGCGAAACTGCCTGTCCGCCAAGAATTACTACTGTATTTTTTGTATCTCTTACTATGTTTAAAGCAGTAGCAGTTTCTTTATTTTTAAACTCTAAATCAACTACCGACTTTTGCAAATTTGATTTTTCAGTTTGAGTTGATACTAATACAGATTGATTTTCATTTAATTTGTTGTACTGATATCCTACTCCAATTAATAAGGCAATTGTGGCTGCCCAACCCAAATACTGAGAAACACTACTTTTTGGTGTCATGTCGATAACCTTGCTATATTTCAGCTCTAATTTTGCTTTAATAATTTCAAAATTTTCAGCTGATATAAGGGGCGAAAAGCTACTTGATAAATTAAGTATAGCTTTTTCAATTGCGACAATCTCATTAAAAACTAATGAGTTTGACTTAGCTAATTGACTAATTTCTTTAGTTTCACTTTCATCTAAAATTCCATAAACATAAAGTTCTAAAGTTCCGGATTCTATTAATTGTTGTGTATCCATTTATACTTTTAAATAATTTCTTAAATCGTTAATACAATTTCTATTTTGTGTTTTGACTGTGCCAAGTGGAATTTCAAGTTCGTCAGATGCCTCTTGTTGTGTATAACCTTGAAAGAATAATAATTCTATAAGTTGAATACATTTTGGCTTTAACTTTTTTACAAATTCTTGAATACCTATAGTATCGATCCTATTTGTCAACTTGTTACTGTCATCCAATAGATGTACGAAATTATCTGAAGATAGGTTTTTCTGGCTGTTGTTAAATGCTTTAGATCGTAGCTTATCGATAGCTGTATTTCGTGCAATATTTAAAATCCAAGTATAAAATCTTCCTTTTGTATCGTTGTAAGATTCTATATTTTTCCAAATTTTTACAAATACTTCTTGCAAAACATCTTCAGCCTCTTCTTGCTCTTTAATCAAATTACTAATTACAGAAAAAAGACTTTTGGAATACATATTATACAATGTTGTAAACGCTTTATCATCTTTTTTTAGAATTAATGGTAAAATATCCTCTTGTGTCATAAAAGTATGTGTTTTGTACAAATTTATAAAATCTAATCAATTGCACAAGTTTTACACTCTTTTAATCTCAAAAATAATATTAAAAAATTGTAAATTATAATCAATTTTTGCATTGAATATTCATTTTTTTATACAAAAATGATAAACAACTGTTAATTAATTTTTAAATTCGATTGAAACTGAGTCTCGATATTTCAATCCTAATAAACTATTTGCCGAACCAATTTGAGATGGATTACTTTTAAAAATAGCAATTTCTAAATAACCCGCCTCATTAAAAATAGCAAGTTTTTGTCCTTCATAATTTTTTATAGGATAATTTTCTGATATCCCAATATCAGAGTATTTAGCAAATATTGTTTTTATTTGTTTGTTTCTAAATTTGATTTCATAAGGTCTGTTATTTGCAATTTCTAGAAATATCTTTTTGGAAATATTTGTCACAGCATTACCAAAATGATCAAAATATACAACATATCCTAAAATAGAATTTGTATCTGTAGAAATTATAGGTTGCATCTCGGTTACTACTTTTAACTCCTGTATTTCTTTACCAATAACGTTCAAAAGTCCACCTTTTGCTAGATGGCATGCTACTTTTGTAAATAAATCTAAATCGGATGCATCGGGCAAAAGTCGATCGTGAATATTTATAGCAACCATTTTCTGTGGCATTATTTTGTGTGTTAGGATACTCAAAATTCCATTATCGGCACAAATAAAATAATGATCATTCCATTGAATAGCCAAATGTTGCGTTTCTCTATTTCTCTCTATATCAACACCTATCAAATGTACTGTGCCTTTAGGGAAATTTGAGTAGGCCGCGTTTATAATATAACAGGCTTCTGAAATATTAAAGGGATCAATATTATGAGATATATCAATGATTATGGACTGATTATATTCTGACAATAATTTTCCCTTTAAAGAGCCAACAAAATGATCTTTTAATCCATAATCTGTAGTAAGAGTAATTATTGACATAAAATTGTTTATAACTAATTGCGAATTCTATTTATAAAATTTACTAAATTTGGATAAATGCAAAGTTACTAATAATTAGTAAAAATTAAATTAAAAAAATCGCAATTTGAACGAACGTATAATTGAATTAAACGACATTGCTCCAAAAGAATTTTGGGGAGCTCAAGATACCCATCTTGAAACTATTAAAAAATACTATCCAAAGTTAAAAATTGTAGCTCGAGGCACCACAATTAAAGCTTTTGGAGAAAAAGAAGTTCTTGACGAATTTGAAAAACGATTCAACAGATTAATGCTTCATTTTACACGATACAATACTATAGATTCTAATGTTATTGATAGAGTAATACAAAGTGATTCTCAAGAGGAACAACGTATGCCAAATCAAGATAAAATATTAGTTCATGGAATAGGTGGGAAGCTAATAAAAGCCATGACCCCAAATCAGCAACGACTGGTTGATTCTGTTTATAAAAATGATATGGTTTTTGCCGTTGGTCCAGCAGGTACTGGAAAAACCTATACTGGTGTTGCTCTAGCTGTGAAAGCATTAAAAGAAAAACAAGTTAAACGTATTGTTTTGACTCGTCCCGCAGTAGAGGCTGGCGAAAATTTAGGTTTTTTACCTGGTGATCTTAAAGAAAAATTAGATCCCTATATGCAACCTTTGTATGATGCTTTGCGCGATATGTTACCGCCGCAAACTCTTGAAGATTATATACTTAAAGGTATTATTCAAATTGCGCCCTTAGCATTTATGAGAGGAAGAACTTTAGATAATGCCTTTGTAATACTTGATGAAGCACAAAATACAACACATTCTCAAATGAAAATGTTTTTGACTCGAATGGGTAAAAATGCGAAATTTATAATTACAGGCGATCCAGGTCAAGTGGACTTGCCTAGAAGAACCATATCTGGACTTAAAGAAGCTATTTTAGTTTTGAAAGATATTGAAGGAATTGGAATTATCTATCTTGATGACAAAGACATTGTTCGTCATCGACTTGTTAAAAAAGTTATAGATGCTTACAAGCAAATAGAAAATAATGACTAAAATCAAAATCTGTAAATCTCAGAAAAATCAACAAAATATTGTTATCAAATAGTGAAAAACATTAAAAATAAATTAATTGTACAATCCAATAATTGTTTCTAAATTTATATATTGAATTGTTACTATGACACAAACTGAAATAGAAGACGAAAATAAAGCACTAGCCAGAGAATATAAAGAATTACTTCGCATTAGCTATCAAACACTTTCTGTAGAAGATAAAAAATTAATTCGGAAAGCTTTTGATGTAGCTGTCGATGCGCATAAAGATCAACGACGAAAATCCGGCGAAGCTTATATTTTTCATCCCATTGGTGTAGCAAAAATTGTAGCTCAAGAAATTGGACTTGGACCTACGAGTATTGCAGCAGCATTATTGCACGATGTAGTTGAAGATACTGATATTACAATTGGAGATATTGAACGGATGTTCAATCCAAAAATTGCACAACTTGTAGAAGGGCTTACCAAAATATCGCAAGTAAAAAAGGAAATGAACGTTTCTATGCAAGCGGAAAATTTTCGAAAAATGTTGCTTACTTTAAATGACGACGTTCGGGTAATTCTAATAAAAATAGCCGATAGATTGCACAATATGCAAACTATGGATTCAATGCCCGAATATAAACAAGTTAAAATTGCATCCGAAACTTTATACATTTATGCTCCTTTAGCTCACAGGCTTGGTTTGTATAACATAAAAACAAAACTCGAAGATTTAGGTTTAAAATATACCGAACCCCTAATTTTTAATGATATTACAAGCAAAATTAAAGAAACTAAAGAGGAGCAAGACGAATATATCAAATCGATATCGGATGTTTTAAAAAAATCTATGGATGAGGAAAATGTAGAGTTTACAATTAAAGGAAGGCCAAAATCTATATATTCTATTCGTCGAAAAATGGCTGCACAAAACGTGACATTTGATGAAGTTTATGATAAGTTTGCTCTCAGAATTATTTATAAATCTAACCTACACGACGAAAAATTTTTAGCCTGGAAGATTTATTCTATCGTTACAGATCATTATCGACCAAGTCCAAGCCGTCTTAGAGATTGGATTTCATCACCAAAATCATCAGGTTACGAAGCACTTCACATTACAGTAATGGGACCAAAAGGTCGTTGGGTAGAAATACAAGTACGAAGCGAGCGCATGGACGAAATTGCTGAAAAAGGCTATGCCGCTCATTATAAATACAAACAAGGCGCAACAGAAGAAAGTGGACTTGACGTATGGCTAAATTTACTAAAAGAAGCATTAGAAAATTCTGAAACCAATGCGGTTGATTTTGTAGAAGATTTTAAGATGAACTTGTATGCTAAAGAAATATTTGTTTTTACCCCAAAAGGTGAAATAAAATCGCTCCCAAAAGGTGCAACATCACTAGATTTTGCCTTTAGCATTCATTCGGATATAGGAATTAGAACAAGAGGAACGAGAGTTAACGGAAAATTAGTACAGTTAAATCATGAATTAAAAAGTGGAGATCAGGTAGAGATAATTACATCCGTAAACCAGAAACCTACTTTACATTGGTTAGAATATGTAACAACTTCGAGAGCAAAAAACAAAATTAAAACTGTTTTAAATGACGATACTAAAAAAATAGCTGAAGAAGGTAAGGAGATGCTCACAAGAAAACTAAAGCATTTAAAAATAACGCTAAGCGAAAGTGTTATTAACGAAATGGTAAATTTCTTTAAGTTAAAAACAAGTCTCGACTTATTTTACAGAGTTGGTGCTGGTGCAATAGAAAATCAGCAACTAAAGGATTATGTTACACAAAAAAGCAATACGCTTATTAACTTTTTTAAAAATAAAATTAAACGTTCGCCAAGTAATAATATAGAAGATATTAACAAACAAATATTAAGTAATAACTTTGATTTATTAGTATTTGGAAAAGAGCAAGATCGATTAGATTATAAGTTATCAAGCTGTTGTAACCCAATTCCAGGAGACGAAGTTTTTGGTTTTGTAACCATAAACGAAGGAATTAAAGTACACAAACGAGATTGTCCAAACGCTTTGAGTATGCAATCGAACTATGCCTACAGAGTGATGCAAGCAAAATGGATCGATTCTTCGCAACAAGAGTTTAAAGCCATTTTAAAAATTACTGGAATGGATAGTTTAGGTTTGACTAACGAACTTACTAGAGTGATTTCCAGTCAAATGAATGTTAATATTCAAAGTATTTCATTAAATGGAGAAGCGGGTATTTTTAATGGTCAAGTTACTGTTGTTGTTCAAAATAATACTATTTTAAAGAAACTTATTGATAACATAAAAAAAATGGATGGTGTTGATAAAGTGATACGGGTTTATAAAAATTAACTCAAACATTGAACTTAAAAAACAATTAATTATAAAAAGTTTAAAACTTTAAATACATATATTTTTTAAAATTTAAACTAAAAACTATATTTGTAAATTATGACACTAATAGCAACCGACAATAGTAAAAATCAAGAAACTGTAAAAAATGTTTTTACACTTTATCTTGAAGCAAAAGAACATCGAAAAACTCCCGAACGTTTTGCTATTTTACAAGAAATTTATGATAGTGAAGAACATTTTGATATTGAAAATCTATACATCAAAATGAAAAATAAAAATTATAGGGTTTCCAGAGCTACACTTTACAACACAATAGAATTACTTTTAGATTGTGGTTTAGTTAGAAAACATCAATTTGGACAAAATCAAGCTCATTACGAAAAATCTTATTTTGATAAACAACACGATCATATTATTATGACCGATTCTGGCGATGTAATTGAATTTTGCGATCCTAGAATTCAAACTATAAAACAAACCATAGAAGAAATTTTTAATATCAATATTAACAGTCATTCCTTGTATTTTTATGGGACTAAAAAAGAATAAAACTACCAATATGAGAATAAAGAATAATAGCTTATTAACTCTTGCTTTTTTAATTTTTGCTTTTTTTTATTTCACACTAAACGGCTATTCACAGAGACTTCCCGATGAAAATTATAGTTTTATAAAGGAGGATACTCAAAATGGATTAATTTTCGGATCAATAACATTTCCAAAAGAAATAATGAAGTTTGATTCGTATGTGCTTCAAGTTGCTTTTAAGAGTAAAGATATGAAAATGCAAAGAAAAAACTCTAGTAGAATAAACATAAATCCTACAATGTTCAATAAAAAACATATTGGGGAACTTGATGAAGGCAAAACATATTTATTTGCTATAGAAAAACCAATAGGAGATTATACAATATGTTGGTTAAAACTTTCAACACTCAAAATGATGCAATATGCTCCAAATGAAATCAGTGTAAGTGGTTTTTCAATTCCATTTACTGTCAATAAAGGAGAAATTAAATATATTGGGAATATTAATATAAATGAATTCGACTTAAAATCTGAACAGGTAATAACTATTAAAGATGAATTTGAAAGAGATAAAAATGCCATTAATAGTCTTCCAATGAATGTGAATTTTAATGATGCTATAAAATCCGAAATGAAAATTATTCTAAAGACACCATCACTAAACATAAAAGAATAAATTAACTACAAATTTCAAATACAACACAATGACCGTAGATTTATTATTAGGATTACAATGGGGAGACGAGGGAAAAGGAAAAATAGTTGACGTTTTAACTTCAAAATACGATATTATTGCGCGTTTTCAAGGAGGTCCAAATGCCGGACATACACTCGAGTTTGACGGAATAAAACATGTTTTGAGAACCATTCCTTCTGGTATTTTTCATGATAATAATATTAATATTATTGGTAATGGAGTTGTAATTGATCCCGTAGTTTTTAAAAGTGAAATAGATGGCTTGGCAAAATTTAATCTCAACTTAAAGTCAAAATTAATAATATCACGAAAAGCGCATTTAATCCTGCCTACACACAGATTACTCGATGCGGCATCTGAAGCATCAAAAGGAAAAGCAAAAATTGGTTCTACGTTGAAAGGAATTGGACCAACTTATATGGACAAAACAGGAAGAAACGGACTTAGAGTTGGAGATATTGAGCTTTCTGATTTTAAATTAAAATATCGTGCTTTGGCAAATAAGCATGAAGAAATGATTAAATTTTATGATGTTTCAATACAATATAATTTACCCGAATTAGAAAAAGAATTTTTTGAATCAATTGAAGAATTAAAAAAATTAGATTTCATAGACAGCGAAGAATATTTACATCAGGCTCAAAAATCAGGAAAATCTATACTTTGCGAAGGAGCACAAGGTTCATTATTAGATGTAGATTTTGGAACTTATCCATTTGTAACTTCATCAAACACCACAGCGGCAGGTGCATGTACAGGTTTAGGAATTGCTCCTAACAAGATTAAAGAAGTTTACGGAATCTTTAAGGCATACACAACTAGAGTTGGAAGTGGACCATTTCCTACAGAAGATTTTACTGAGGCTGGCGATTTAATGGCAAGTATTGGCAATGAGTTTGGCTCAGTTACTGGTAGAAAACGTCGCTGTGGTTGGTTAGACTTAGTGGCTTTAAAATATGCTGTTCAAATTAATGGAGTAACTCAATTGATGATGATGAAAGGCGATGTGCTTTCTGGTTTTGAAACTTTAAAAGTGTGCACAGATTATAACTACAAAGGAAAAATAATTCAGCATTTACCATTTAATATCGAACAAGAAAATGTTATTCCGATATACAAAGAATTTAAAGGTTGGAAAGCAGATTTAACTGGTTTATCTCAATATGATGAATTACCAAACGAATTGAAAGAATATATTGAGTTTATAGAAAAAGAGGTTGAAGTTCCTATAAAAATTATTTCTGTGGGACCAGATAGAAAACAAACCATTTTGAAAAATTAGAATTTAAATATTTAAAGGAAAACTTCTAATAGTAATAATATTCTAAACTTTCTATTTTACATAATATAAATTATAGTGCAATTAAAATAATAAACTTTTTAGTATTATAATTCATTCATTACCTTAATCCGATTTAGTTTTCCTATGAGTAAGGTCAATTTCAAAACATAATCTTCTGTTAACCAAGTTCTGTAATTTTTAGTAACATTTCCTAAACAAATGCAATATTGTTTTATTCTATATTCGATGTCATCATTTAATTCTCGAGATAATTTTTTTGCTTCGATTAAATCATCAGAATTATCTACACACATTGTTGCATGTTGCTCTAAAGAATTTTCGATTATCGATTTAGCTTTTAAATTATTTTTGACAGTAAATTTAAATTCCTCATTAATATCCATTGAAATATTTTGAGTTTTACTAAACTTCTTTCTAAGTTCATCCGGCATAATATATTTAAAATTACTTTCGATATCTGCATCTTCGCGAAGACTTTCTAAATAATACTCGGGCGATTTAAAAATATGTTGCCAATCGATTGTACTATTCCATAAACCAAAACGCAACGCATTATTACCTAAATCAATAACAGTAAAACTATTTTTGTTTGGCAATCTTCTAGATCCTCGACCAATCATTTGAAAATATAGGGTTAAAGATTTTGTTGCTCTATTAAGAATTATAGTTTCTACAGTTGGCTCATCAAAACCAGTGGTTAAAATTCCGACAGATGTTAAAATTGCATCAGGTGTTTTTTTAAACCATTGTAATATATCTTTTCTATCTTCTGTCGAAGTTGTATTGTCGAGATGTCTGATGTTGTATTTTGCGTGCCTAAAACTTTCATAAACATGTAAAGAAGTATTTATTCCGTTATTGAAAATTAAAGTTTTTTTACCTAGTGATTTCTCTGTATATGAATGTAATAACTTTTCTTGCATAACCATATTGCTGTACAAATCGTCTGATGATTTTACAGTATAATCGCCGTTAATTCCTACTTTTAATGACGTTAAACCTACATCGTAACTATAAGTAGTTGCTTCTGCAAGAAATCCCTTGTCTATTAAGGATTGAATAGTATCGCCAACTATGAGTTCGCTATAATTTTCATACATTGGCAACTTTATATTCGAGCTTAATGGTGTTGCAGTTACTCCTAAAATAAATGAATTTTTAAAAGCGCTAAATAACTTTCTAAACGAATTAAAATGTGCCTCATCAATTATTACCAATCCTACATTATCGATTTCTAATTTTTCATCATTCAACCTATTTTTTAAGGTTTCAATCATTGCAACAAAACAAGAATATTCATTTTGATCTGGAAGTTCTTTTATGGCACTATTTATAATTTTATTTTTTACATCAAAACCTTTAAGCATTTTTGAAGTTTGCTTGCAAAGCTCTATTCTATGAGTTAAAACAACAACTTTTTTATCATGTTGTTCTAAATATCTCCGAGTAATTTCTGAAAAAATAACTGTTTTTCCACCTCCAGTTGGTAACTGATAAAGTAAATGATAATTATTTGGAGCATGATCAATACGTTCAAAAATTTTGTCGATATCGCCTTGTTGGTAACCGTAAAGTTCCTTTTTTTCTTCTTTTACAAGCAAAAAATCTAAATTTGACATAATTAATCTTACAATTTTGCAAAATTAATCTAAAAAAGTCTTTAGGCACTATTATTTAATCCTTTTTTTTTGTTTTTTTTTAATAATCAAAGCGCTCTATAATTGCATTAAACTCATACTTTGTACTCCAGTTTTGATTGATGCTTTCTTCTTTTATAGCCACTACTCTACTCTTAAAATCAGTCAATATACCTTGTTCTATTAAATATGAAACGGCTTGCTGAAAGGAAACTAACATACTTTTAAAAAAAGCTTCTTGTTTAATTTCTCTTTCTGAAGATAATGTTTGTGCTATTTCTATGGTAAATAACATTACATCGGCAATTATAAAACTGTCTACTCCTAAACTAATGAAATGTTTAATAAATTTTTGAGCTACAGATCGTCTCATTTTTGGTCTTTTGCCTCTAACAGGAAAATATTCGTTCGAAATTTTAAGCTTTGCATCTTTAATTAAGTTTGTTTCGTTTGGGTTAAAAACAAAATTATAATAGGTCTTTACATTACTAAATTTATCATATAATGCTACTATCTGCTCTTCAAGTTGAGGTTTTGTTAATTCTGAAACATATTTTTTTAAATCTCTTTTGCTCATAACAATATTATAATGTAACAAAAGTAATCTCAATTGTAGTTATTTTAGTAAGGATATTACTTAATTTTGCAAACTAAAATATTTTTTATGAACAAAATTTTCAAATTTGTAGCCATAGCCGAAGGTATATCTTATATAGTTTTATTTGCTAATATGTTAATTAACAAACATTCAAATCCTGAACTCTATAAAACTTTGCTTTTCCCAATAGGAATGGCACATGGAATTTTGTTTATATCCTATATCTATTTAGCTTTTGCGATTAAAGAAAAACAATATTGGAATACTAAAGTTTTTGCAATAGTTCTAATAGGTTCATTAATACCTTTTGGAACTTTTTATATTGAAAGAAAATATTTGAAAAATGCATAAATTTTTAGAAAAAATATTTGATTGGTTGTATCCTTTATTGCGTAAAATTGATATTGGCGACACTACTTCTTCTTATATTAGTTTAACTTACAATATAATAATTCTTGCCTTTTTAGCCTATTTTATTTATATTGTTTTTAGATTTATTTTAGTTACAATAATGGGAGTTGTGGCAAAAAAAACCAAAACTCGATTTGATGATTTATTAGTTTCAAATCAAACTGCAAAATATATTGCTTACTTAATCCCTTTTTTGTTTATATATAAATCTGTGCCAATAATTCTGGAAAGCTTTGTTTACTGGGAATCTATTTTTGGTAAGCTAGTCGAAATCTACATCATATTCCTCGTCCTTTGGATAGTTAGAAGTATTTTTAAAGCAATAAGAGATTATTTAAAAGAAAAAACTAAATACAGTGATAAACCAATAGACAGTTACATTCAAGTAATAATGATTGTGTTGTGGTTATTTGGAATTATAATTATCATATCAGAAATTTTTGAAATAAAAACAAACACTCTTCTCGGTACTTTAGGAGCGGTTTCTGCAGTTATAATTTTAATATTTAGAGATACTATTTTAGGATTTGTAGCCAGCGTTCAAGTTTCGTTAAATGATATGGTACGAATTGGCGATTGGATAACTTTTGATAAGTTTGGAGCCGATGGAGATGTTATCGAAATAAATTTAGCAACGGTAAAAGTTAGAAATTTTGATAATACAACTACTACTATTCCTACTTACAGCCTCATATCAGATTCATTCAGAAACTGGAGAGGCATGCAAAACTCTAATGGTAGACGCATTAAAAGACATATTTTAATAAAAGCAAATACAATTCGTTTTGTAAACGAAAAAGATTTAGAAAAACTAAAAGAAATTCAATTAATTTCGACCTATATCGAGTTGAGACAGGTAGAAATTGATGCTTATAATTTAAATCATAAAATTAATAAATCACTTCAAATTAATGGCAGAAACATGACAAATTTTGGTTTGTTTAGAAAATATATTACCAATTATCTTGAAAATTATCCCGAATTAAATCAAGATATGATTTTATTATGTAGACAATTGCAACCTACTGCTCAAGGAATTCCTTTAGAAATTTATACTTTTTCAAAAGATCAACGATTTATTGAATATGAATATATTATGTCTGATATTTTTGATCATATAATAGCATCAATTTCATATTTTGATTTAGAACTTTTTGAACTACCAACTGATAAAAATGGTATTGTCACTGTAAATTAATATTAAAAATTATAAACTACAAAGAGCAAAATTTAGTATATCTAACATGATCAAAAGCTAATTTTGGCAATTCATTTATTGAAAACCAATTTATTTCAATAGCATCATCCGAAGCTTTAATATGCAACTCTTTTGAAATAATTCCAATAAATGCGATTGAGACTACATGACTTCTTGGGTCTCTAAAAGGTGTCCCAAAAGCTTTAAGTTGTTTCAAACTAATAAGTTTTATAGTGGTCTCTTCCTCCAATTCTCTCAAAGCTGCTGTTTCTAAATCTTCATTTTCATCGACAAAACCTCCAGGTAAAGCCCAATAATTTTGATAAGGATTGTTTTTTCTTTTTATCAATAAAACGTTTCTATTTAGTATATCATCGGTAAAAAGTACAATATCGACTGTAAGAAAAGTTTTAGAAAATCTCATATTTTATGCTTTTAGATGTTAATATGGCAATGGGAAAATATTTTATTGTAAAATTGCTTGTTAGAAAATAACAAACTTATATATTTGCAAATTGCTACCGCAAATTAATTTTACATTTATGAAAAAAATTACATTACCACTTTTATTAGTTTTAATTTTAAATTTAGCTTCTGCTCAAAAAATTCAAAAGGTTGATTTTAATGGCGATAAAAAGCGTTCCTACAATAAAGCTAGTTTTGATTCTATAAACAAATGGACTTTTGAATTGAGTGTTGGTCAAAGTAAAGGTGTACGACCTTATGCTGAGGGTTACTACTCTGGAAACCCAAACAAATTTTTTGGAGATGCACAAGTAAATAATTTTAATTTAGGTATTCGTCATATGCTAACTCCAAAATTTGGTTTAAAAGCAAACATTCAATATGATAAAATTGATAATATATCTGGAAATGGAAGTTTGCCATTTCACATGGACGTGTATAGTTTGGGAATACAAGCAATTATTAATGCAAGTAGACTTTTAGGTGCAGAAGACACCTTTGGAAGATTTAATTTCCTTTTTCACGGTGGGGTGGTTTTTCAAGGCATGAAATCTCAAACCTCAAATACTCCAATAGCAGGAGAACCTGAATCTCACAATCAAAATTATGGAATAACAGAATATAATGGTGGTTTAATATTAGGAATTACTCCAGAGTTTAGAATTGCAAAAAATTTAGCTGTTTTTTTAGACGTTAGTAATTTAACCAATTATCGTCAACATTTTAATTGGGATGGTTCTTATTCTGATACAAAAAATAATCTTTCTGGTCAAATGATTACAACGTCACTTGGATTAAGTTTTTCTTTTGGAAGTCATGGCAAAATGCACGGAGATTGGGCAAAAATTGCCGATCAACGTAATGAAGAGATTGAAGCATTAAATAAAAGAGTTGGCGATATGGAAACGCTAATGAATGATACCGATAAAGATGGTGTGCCAGATTATTTAGACCAAGAAAATAATTCAGTTGCTGGTGTTGCAGTAGATACTAGAGGTAAAATGGTGGATATCAATAGAAATGGTGTTCCAGACGAATTAGAGCGTTATTTAGAAAAAACAACTAGAGAGAGCTCAGAAAAATCAAATGTAGACATGATAAAACGTTTAATAAATGAAGGTTTTATTTCTACTTATTTTGAAACTGCAAAAACACAGCCAACTGATGTTTCAACAGAAGGTATCGATTTTATTTTAACTTATTTAAGAAATAATCCAACTGCTAATGTTGAAATTATTGGTCATGCAGATGAAATAGGCTCTACAGATTCTAATAATGTTTTAGCAGTAGCTAGAGCAGAAAATGTTAAAAAGACTTTAATGCAAGCTGGTGTAAGTCCTTCAAGATTAATAGTTGCATCAAAAGGTGAAGATTCATCAGTTGAAATAGGGTCTGACGCAGCAAGAAGATTAGTAAGAAGAGTAACATTTAGAGTTGAAAAATAATAATTAACAATTTATCTTAATAACTATATTTAACCTCTGCTTTATTGCAGAGGTTTTTTTTTATCTTTAAAATAAAATAATGGAGGCACGCGAAAATTTTATTGCAACTATACGTGGAGAGTCACTTGGTACAATCTCAGGTCAATCTTCCTCTGAGGAAATTTTTCAAAATAAAACACTCAGACCAGTTATAAAACTTCAAAATAATTTATTGATTCAAGTTTATATAAATTATGCGGTAAAACAAAAAAATGTTTTTTTTAGTTTAACGCCGGATAAAAAACTCTCATACATTGAACACTCAGTGCAACGAGATGAAAAATTTAGAAGTACATTAAAAGGAATTATTATCGGACTTTTCTCGATAGAAGAATATTTTGAATACATCAAAAACTCTTCAAATCTCAACAAGAGATTGTTTAATTTGATAACGGAAAGATTAAAAAGCAATCTTGAAGAAATTGTAAATCAATAAAATTAATAACTCAATCCTAATTTAAATTCTGAATTGAAAATTTTATCATTAAAAAAATGAAAATATATGATTCAATTTTCATAAAATTTTGATTAATCAAGAAAACATAGTTCATTTTTTATATGTTTTTTTTATTATTAATAAGTTCTTAATGCTAAAAAACCATAAATCATAAATATTCTATGCTGAATAATTTTTACATTTTTTATAAGCTTTTTTTTACTATAATTGTTACAAGTAATATTAGTGTACAAAAAATTAGTTAGGAATTTTAAAAATGAGAGAAGAATATTTTAAATGGTACTCGCCCAATTTAAATCGAGAAATTGAGATGTTAGTTTTTGGACATACTGGTTATCCGGTTATTCTTTTTCCGACATCGATGGGAAGTTTTCACGAAAATAGAGACCAAGGTTTGATTGAAAGTGCACGTTGGTATATTGAGCAAGGTTTAATTCAGATTTTTTGCCTAGATAGTATTGATAAAGATAGTTTTTATAATAAAAATATTCATCCAGTACATCGCATTCAAAACCATTCTTGGTATGATAAAATGATTTGTCATGAAATTGTAGAACGTGTAAAAAATAATACTGGCGCAGGAAAAGTGGCAGTTGCTGGTTGTAGTTTTGGTGGTTATCATGCGGCAAATTTTGCTTTTAGACATCCCGGTTATGTAAGCCACATGTTTTCTATGGGTGGTGCATTTTCTATAAAAAGTTTTATGGATGGTCATTGGGATGACGATGTTTTTTATAATTCGCCAGAAGATTATATTCCAGGTATTAACGACCACGAAATGTGGAATATGGATATTGTTTTGGGCACTTCCAATTGGGATATTTGCTTTGATGCTAACTTAAAATTGAGTGGCGTTTTAGCAAAAAGAGATATCCCACATTGGTTAGATGTTAGACAAGATAAAGAACACGATTGGCCAGTTTGGAAAGAAATGTTTCCGCATTATTTATCACGAATTAAGTTTTTTTAAAAATATACAGACAAATACTAAATACAAAATATCATGAAAAAAATTGGAATATTATTTGGAATGGAAGATACTTTTCCACAAGCATTTATAGATAGAGTAAACTCAAAAAACGAAAAAGGTATTATTGCCGAAGCGGTTTCTATTGATAAAGTAGTTCAAAATAAAGATGGTGAATATGCCGTGATTATTGATAGAATTTCGCAAGACGTTCCGTTTTACCGTGCTTATTTGAAAAATGCTGCGCTTACTGGAACTAACGTAATTAACAATCCGTTTTGGTGGAGTGCCGATGATAAATTTTTTAATAATTCGTTAGCTGATACACTTGGAGTTCCGTTACCGAATACCGTAATTTTGCCTTCTGCCGAACATCCAACGGATACTACTGGAAAATCATTTAGAAATTTGAAATATCCAATGGATTGGGATGGGATTTTTAATTATATCGGATTTCCAGCCTACATGAAACCTTATGCTGGTGGCGGATGGAAAAATGTTTACAGACTCGAAAACAAAGAAGAATTTTGGGAAAAACATCAAGAAACCGGACAATTAGTGATGATGTTGCAAGAAGAAATTGTATTTACAGAATATTTTAGAGTGTATTGTCTTGGCGGAAAAGACGTTCACATTATGCAATATGAGCCAAGAAATCCGCACCATCTAAGATATGTAATTGATGGTCCAGCCACTGATAAAAAATTATTAGCTACTGTAAAAGATTATACTCTTAGACTTTGCAAAGGTTTAGGTTATGATTTTAATACAGTAGAATTTGCCGTTCGTGATGGAATTCCTTATGCAATTGATTTTGGAAATCCTGCTCCAGATGCCGAGTTAACATCAGTTGGTGCAGAGAATTTTGAATGGGTTGTAGAACATGCCGCAAAAATGGCAATCGCCGCAGCCAAAAAACAAAAACCAGGAAAAATGAATTTGACTTGGGGAACTTTTATAAAAGACGCTTGTAAATAGTTGGCAGTGTTCAGTTTTTAGTGATCAATAATAGATTACTTTCCATTTTTAAAACTGAAAACTAAATACTGATTACAGAACACTAAATTAAAATATATGTCGAAAAAATTACCCATATTCACACTTGGAGTTGAAGAAGAGTATCAAATTATAGATCCGCAAACTCGTGATTTACGTTCACATTTATCCAAAATTGTAGATGGTGCCAAGATTATTTTAAACGAGCAAGTAAAAGCCGAAATGCACCAATCTGTTGTAGAAGTTGGCACCAATATTTGTCAAAGTGTTGCTGATGCAAGTAAAGAAATTCGTTTTTTAAGAAGTAAAATTGTAGAACTTGCCGACAAACAAGGTTTGGTTGTTGGTGGCGCAGGAACGCATCCGTTTTCTCGTTGGCAAGACCAACCCATTACCGATGATCCAAGATATCATACAATTGTGAATGAATTACAAGATGCTGCGCGTTCCAATTTGATTTTTGGAATGCACTGTCATGTTGGAATTGAAAATCGCGAACAAGGATTACAATTAATGAATCAAGCGTGTTATTTCTTGCCACACATTTTTGCACTTTCGTCAAATTCTCCTTTTTGGGAAGGGCGAAATACAGGTTATAAATCCTTCAGAACCAAAGTGTTTGATAAATTTCCACGAACTGGTTTGCCCGAATATTTTGATTCTGTTGCTTCC
Organism: Flavobacterium sp.; assembly: GCA_025351785.1. Taxonomy (GTDB): domain Bacteria; phylum Bacteroidota; class Bacteroidia; order Flavobacteriales; family Flavobacteriaceae; genus Flavobacterium. Next base: position 18,255 of record JANXVF010000006.1, on the reverse strand, counting down.
TATGATAATTATTTAGATACATTGGTAAAAACCAATTGTATTGATAATCCGAAGAAAATTTGGTGGGATTTGCGTTTGCATCCATTTTATGATACCATTGAATTTCGCATTTGTGACATGAGTTTGACTGTTGATGAAGCTATGTGTATTGTTGCAATAATTCAGGCAATTGTAGCAAAATTATACAAATTGAATGTTGCAAATACCAGTTTCAATATGTATCGAATTGCACTAATTAAAGAAAATAAATTCCGCGCTGCACGTTACGGAATTGAAGGTAACATGATCGACTTTGGTTTACAAAAAGAAATAGAAACCAAAGGATTAATTCTAGAACTTCTTGACTTTGTTGATGATGTGGTTGATGAATTAGGCAGTCGAGAGCAAATAAATTACGTACATACTATTTTGAAACACGGAACAGGTGCCGATAAACAATTGGCAGTTTTTGAACAAACTAACGATTTAACCAAAGTAGTCGATTTAATTACAAGTGAATTTACAAAAGGACTTTAAAGGTATAATTAGAAATCATAAATTTGTAAGTCGACATTCTATCTCAATATCAGATAATTTAATGCAACAAACAATTATACAAATATAAAAATTAATGAAAAAGATATTAATTTTATTTTTTTCTACTTGCCAAATTATTCTTTATGGTCAAAGAGATAGCGTAAAAATTAGCAAACCTTTTGGTTCTGACTATTCAAAAACTATTTATCCTAAAAATGATAGACTAACTTACAATCAATTCGTTGGTGAAACTATTGCTGGCTACAATCTTGCAAATGGTTGGCGAAAAGATTCCGTAAATGGAGGATTTAATAAGGAAATCTATAACAATCCTTATATTAAATCAGAAGGTGACTATATAGGTTTTGACAAAAATGATTATTTGAAAGTTTACTTATATAAAAACGGAAAAAAGTTTACAGGAAAAATTCTTGATACTTTAAATTTAAGTTACAGCCATCCTTATCGAGTGGGTACATATTACTATTTGGAAACTAATTATGAAAGAAAAGATATAAAAGTAATTTTTCAAACTAATTGCGTAAATGGTCTAGTTTATGGAGTTGGAACTTTATTTATTTTAAATTCAAAGAAAATAATTTCTCAATGTATTTTCAAAAAAGGAGAACTTGTGGGTGAAGTTAAAAATATTGGAATTCTAACAGATAATATTTATAAGAAAAAATATAAAAAAGGTAGTTACATAGCGATAACTCAAATTGAAACCGAAACAGATGGTAAGAAAATTGAGCCTGATAAGAAATTATCATTTAAAGAAACCTATGAAACTCTTTTAAACCCCTATGAAATTTTAAAGCTAAACAAAAAAGCTAAGCAAACTTATATAGAAAATACTAGCAAGCCTGGTAGTCTATTTAGTAATCCATTATTATTAGAGCCTTTGGATATAATTTTAAAATATTTTTCAATAATTAGAAATCAGACAGTTGTAAAAAAATATAAAACTAATAATATTGAAATAAGTGAGTTTAATTATGATGGCTTTAAGATTATTTTCAATATTTTTAATGAACGTATTCGTAATAATGGGGCTATGATAATTGAGTGTTATGACAAGTTTGACAGATTAATAATAGTAAGATATGAAAATGTTTCTTATCAAGTGATTAGCAATTTAAATTCTCCTGAATATCTCAAATTCTATGATAAAATAGGTTATGGATATAATCTGACTACTTTTAAGTATGACGAGAAAGGAACTATAATTAAAGCTTCAAAATATTCTGGTGTTTATGACAACGACATTGATTCAATGTGTGATTATATTGATTTTACAAACGAAGTATTATCTTTAAATGATTCTAAACCAATACCAATTATCAATTAAAGAGGTGAAAAAAAAATTAATTACTTAAATTATATCTAATAGAAATTGAATAAATGTATTTAATAAAAATAACGGACGGCTTACAGTAGTTTGAATAAATTAGGGTTTTGGTCACCAACTTAAACATTGTTTTGTATCTTTGAGTTTAGGTTTAATAGAAAGTTTATGAATACTTTCTCTAACTTTTTCAAGGCTTGGTACTATATAAGAAATAGAAAATTGAAATAGATTTTGATGTTGAAAAACTTACATTTGCAGTATAAATTAAAATTAAATGAATAACCAAATACGAATTGCAATTTTAGATATGTACAACGGCGAACCCAATCAAGGAATGCGTTGTATTATAGATATTATTAATCGATTCAACCAAATAGTTTCGTTTCAAATATTTGATGTTAGAGGCAAATGTGAATTGCCTAACATTGAAAAATTTGATATTTATATTTCAACCGGCGGTCCAGGAAATCCATTAGATGGAGATGGAAAATGGGATACTAAATACTATAATTTCATTGACGAATTATCTAAATGGAACGAAGAAAATAAAATCAAAAAACACGTTTTATTCATCTGTCACTCATTTCAAATGGCTTGCAATCATTTTGGATTAGCACAAATTACTAAGCGAAAATCAACTTCATTTGGTGTAATGTCAATGCACAAAACCGAAGAAGGAATAGATGATTCGATTTTTGAAGGATTACAAAATCCGTTTTTTGCTATTGACAGTCGAGATTATCAAGTTGTTCAACCTAAATTAAGCGTTTTCAAGAAAAAAGGAGCTCAAATTATTTCGTTAGAAAAAATAAGAAATCATCGTGGCGATTACGAACGAGCAATTATGGCAGTTCGTTTTTCTAAATATTTTGTAGGAACACAGTTTCATCCAGAAGCCGATGCGCTGAGTTTTATTGCGAATATGAAAGACAAAGAAAAACGAGATAAGATTATTGCAATGAAAGGCAGAACAAAATTCAGAAATATGCTGGAAGATTTGTTGGATGAAGATAAAATCTTTAAAACTAACAATACGATTATTCCTAATTTTTTGCGAATTGCAATTAATGATTTAATGCAACATAAGAAAGCTTTGTCAAATTAGTGATTAGTGATTAGTAACTAGTGATTAATAATTAGTAAAATTTAAAAAATGAATAATATTAAATCATACAAAGATTTACTAATTTGGCAAAAAGGAATTAAAATTGTAATTTTAGTTTATAAATTAGTGAAATCTTTACCTCATGAAGAATTATATGCCTTGTCAAATCAATTGAAAAGAGCATCAGTTTCAGTTCCTTCTAATATTGCGGAAGGTTATGGAAGAAATACTGACAAATCTTTTAGTCATTTTTTAGATATTTCAAGAGGTTCTTTATTTGAAATTGAAACTCAACTTATAATTGCAAATGAATTGGGATTTATTAAGGATGAAGTGTTATTTAAAGATGTATTAAGCCAAATTGAAGAAGAATCAAAAATGATAAATTCATTTTCAAAAACTTTAAAATCTTAATTCTGTTGACTAATCACTAATTACTAGTTACTAAAATAATGAATCCAAAATACAGACAACAATTCAACGAAAATTTTACTGCTGAAAAATATGATAATTTCATTGAAGACATCACGTCTGATTTTGATTATAGAGTAACTTTCAGAATTGGTGAAACACCTTTTTTTATTCCGAATGATTTAAAAAATCAATTGTTAGAAGCTAGTCAAGAAGTCATCGCATTTATTAAAAAAGAAGGTTTTAATGAATTAACCAACAAAGCATTAGAGTTAAATAGAAAAGTTCCAAATGAAGATAATCATACCACTTTTTTAGCAATTGATTTCGGAATTTGTGAAGAAGACGGAAAGATAATTCCGAAGTTAATTGAAGTACAAGGATTTCCATCATTATATAATTTTCAGAATAATTTAGCGGAGAAATTTCAAAAACATTATCCATTTTTATCTAATTTAACTCCATTTTTTAATGGTCTTTCCAAAGAAGAATATCTTCAAATTGTGGAAGAAGCGATTTGTAATAATCATCCCAAAGAAAATGTAGTTTTATTAGAAATCGAACCTGAAAAACAAAACACCAAAATTGATTTTTATTATTGTAAACGTGATTTAGGAATTGAAACGGTTTGCGTTACTGACATTATCAAAAAAGGAAATCAATTATTTTATACCAATTCTAAAGGAAAAGAAACATTAATAAAACGCATTTACAATCGTGTAATTTTTGATGAATTGGATTTGCGAACTGATTTAAAATTAGATTTCGATTTCTCGGATGAATTAGATGTAGAATGGGCTGGACATCCGAATTGGTTTTTTAGAATTAGTAAATTTATTCTGCCATATTTAAAAGGAAAATATTTTATAGAAACTACTTTGTTATCTGATTTAAAAGAAATTCCAACCGATTTAGAAAATTATGTTTTAAAACCATTGTTTTCATTCTCTGGTACTGGTGTAATTTTTCACGTAAAAAAAGAAGATATAGAAGCCGTAAAAGAAAAAGACTTATACATTTTACAGAAAAAAGTAAACTATAAACCTGTAATTCAATCACCTGATGGAAAAGTAAAAGCCGAAGTTCGACTACTTGCAGTTTGGAAAAAAAATGCGCCGTCACCAACTTTAGTTACTAATTTAGTACGATTAAGTCGTGGTGAAATGATTGGTGTAAAATTCAACAAAGACAAAGATTGGGTTGGCGGAACTGTTGGGTTTTTTGAAAATTAATTTTTTTGAATAATTATCCTCATAATTAATTACATTTTACCTAATTGAATTTCTTCAACAATTTCTGGATTTAATAATGTTGAAATATCTCCAAAATTTGACAAGTCACCTTCTGCAATTTTTCTTAAAATTCTACGCATAATTTTTCCAGAACGTGTTTTTGGTAAACCACTCACAAATTGAATTTTATCTAACTTTGCTATAGGTCCTATTTGATCTGTAATTAATTGATTTATTTCTTGTTTTAAATTTTCTTGATTTCTAGATTCGCCAATTTCTTTTAAAATAACAAATCCATAAAGAGCATTTCCTTTTATTCCATGCGGAAATCCTACAATAGCACTCTCGGCAACAGCAGGATGTTCGTTAATTGAATCTTCTATTGGAGCAGTACCAAGATTGTGACCCGAAACTATAATTATATCATCTACTCTGCCTGTAATCCTATAATATCCCACCTCGTCACGCAAAGCTCCATCGCCAGTAAAATATTTTCCTGGAAAAGCACTAAAATATGTATCTTTAAAACGATTGTGATCTCCCCAAATGGTTCGAGCCATGCTAGGCCATGGGAATTTGATACACAAACTTCCTGTTACTTGATTCCCTTCAATTTCATTTCGTAACTCATCCATTAAAACTGGCTGTATTCCAGGCAATGGCAATGTTGCATAAGTAGGTTTTGTTGGAGTAACAAAAGGAATTGGAGATATCATTATACTTCCTGTTTCAGTTTGCCACCAAGTGTCTACTAAAGGACATCTTTTTCCGCCTACATGATCATTATACCAGTGCCAAGCTTCTTCGTTAATTGGCTCTCCTACAGATCCAATAACCTTTAATGATTTCATCGGAAATTTTTGAACATAATCTAGACTTTCTTTTGCTAAAGCACGAATGGCAGTTGGTGCTGTATAAAATTGACTTACTTTGTGTTTTTCAATAATTTCCCAAAAACGAGAAAAATCGGGATAAGACGGAATTCCCTCAAAAATGACCGTTGTTGCTCCATTTAAAAGAGGTCCGTATAATATATAAGAATGCCCAGTTATCCAGCCAATATCAGCAGTACACCAATAAATATCATCCTCTTCATAATTAAAAATATTTTTAAATGAATAAGCTGTCTGAACCATATATCCTGCGGTAGTATGTACCATTCCCTTAGGCTTTCCTGTAGATCCTGATGTGTATAAAATAAATAACGGATCTTCGGAATCCATAATTTCTGCTACATTATTTGAAGACGCATTTTCTAACAAGGGTTGAATCCATAAATCTCTACCTTTTTTCATTTTAATTTCAGAGTTTGTTCTTTTTACAACCAGAACTTTTTCAACAGTTGGCGATTTTTCTAAAGCCTCATCAATTATTCCCTTTAAGTCAATTGTTTTATTGCCACGAAAACCTCCATCCGATGTTATAACTATTTTGCACTCGCAATCATTAATTCGGGAAGAAACAGCAGCAGCCGAAAATCCAGCAAAAACTACAGAATGTATAGCGCCAATACGAGCACAAGCCAAAACAGAAACAGCAAGTTCAGGAATCATCGGAAGGTAAATGCAAACTCGATCTCCTTTTTGTATTCCTTGTTCTCGAAGAACATTTGCTAATTTGCAAACTCTTTCATGAAGTTCATTATAAGATATTTTTTGCGAATTTTCATCTGGATTATTTGGTTCAAATAAAAGTGCTATTTTTTCACCTCGTCGAGACAAATGTCTGTCAATACAGTTTTTTGTAATATTCAATTTTGCATCTACAAACCATTTAAAATTTGATTCTTCAGTATCAAATTCAAAAACCTTTTCCCAATTTTGATACCAACTAAAGTTTTCATCGGCTATTTTACCCCAAAATTTTCGAGGTTCTCTTACCGATTTATTATACATTTTAAAATAATTTTCTAAATTTTTAATTTTGTAATAGCTCATTTTTATGAAATAATTGAACCATAAATATAGCTATAAAAAAGTGTATTCATAAAAAATGGAAAATAAAATTACTAAATCGTTATCGTAACTATTCTTTTTTGATTTAATTTGTATGAAACAACAGTAATGAATTTTAACCCCGATCAATTAGACCAAAAGACAATATATAAATTATTGACTGGTGCAATAATACCCAGGCCTATAGGTTGGATTTCGACAGTTGACCTAAAAGGAATTCATAATTTAGCTCCATTTTCATATTTTAATGCTGTTTGTGATGATCCACCACATGTAATGTTTTCGACTGTAAGAGGAAATGATACTAACAAAGACACATTAAATAATATTTTAGCAAATGGACAATTTGTGGTTAATATGGTTACCGAAGATTTAGCTGAAAAAATGAATGCTACTGCTCAAGCATTTACAGCAGATATTGATGAATTTGATACAGTAGGAGTTTCTAAAATCCCATCTGTTATTATAAAACCAATGCGAGTTTTAGAAAGTCTAATAACTTTTGAATGTGAAATGGTGCATCATTATTTTATCGAAAACCATAAAACCGGCGGCGCTTGTATTATAATTGGTCGAATAGTAATGATGCATTTTGACGAAAGTATATTGCTTGACAATTATAAAATAAATTTAGAAACCTATAAACCTATTTCTAGATTAGCAGGTTCTAATTACAGTAAAATAGGTGAAATATTCTCAATTAAAAGAAGTTAAATTTGTTTTTAAACCCTGTCAGAGTTTAAAACTCTGACAGGGTTAATTAAGTAAATAAATATGAAAATAGCAGTTATTGGTGGAGGTCCAGGCGGATTATATTTTTCGATATTAACTAAAAAAGCGTTGCCAAATTGTGAAATAGATATCTATGAACGCAATAAAGATGGCGAAAGTTTTGGTTTTGGAGTAGTTTTTTCAGACGAAACTTTAGGCGAATTTTTGAAACGAGATATGCAATCTTATGAACTTATTAGAAGTGAATTTTCATATTGGGATGATATTATAATTGCTCGCGACGGTCAAACAGTAAATATTGCAGGAAATGGTTTTTGTGGTTGTTCTAGAAAAAAATTATTACAACTACTGCAAAAACGTTGTTTAGAAGAAGGCGTGAATTTACATTTTGAACAAAATATTGACGACTTAAATCAATACCAAGATTACGATATTGTAGTTGCTTCTGATGGAATAGGAAGTCAAATTCGATCAAAATTTGCTACAGAATTCGGAACAAAAATCGAATTAAAGAAAAATAGATTCGTTTGGCTAGGTTCAACAAAACCATTAGATGCGTTTACTTATTTTTTTAGAACAACTCCACATGGTGTTATCGTTGCCCATTCCTACCAATATCAAGAAGGAATGAGTACATGGATATTTGAATGTTCAGACGAAACATGGCAAAAATTTAATTTTGAAGTTACTAATGAAGAAGATACTATCGCAAAAATTGCTGAAATTTTTAAAGCAGAATTAGATGGTCATTCGTTAATTTCAAATAAATCACATTGGCGTCAATTTCCGCATGTTACCAATGAAAATTGGTATCATAAAAATATTGTTTTACTTGGAGATGCAAAAGCTACAGCGCATTATTCTATTGGTTCTGGAACAAAACTTGCTATGGATTCTGCTATTGGTTTATCCGATGCTGTAATTGCAAATCAGAATGATATTCAGGCTGCTTTTCAACAATATGATAAAAGCAGACGAAATACGGTTGAAATGATTCAATATGCGGCTTTGGTGTCGTTAGATTGGTTTGAAAACATGGATAGAAACAACCAACATCCGTTTTATCAATTTGCGTTAGGTTGTATGACACGTTCTAAAAAAGTTACTTTTGAAAACTTGAAATTGCGTGATTCTTCTTTTACTGATAAAGTTTTGGAAGAGTTTAATTTGTCTTCCCGAGCGCAGTCGATGGATTTTGATAGAACGAAAAACGTTAATCAATTAGCAGCTTTTTCACCTTTCAAACTTCGCAATTTAGAATTTCAAAATCGAATTGTAATGTCGTCCATGGGACAATATTCGGCAAAAGATGGTTTGGTAAACAATTGGCATTTTCAGCATTATACATCAAGAGCAATTGGTGGATTAGGATTGATTTTAACTGAAATGACAGCCGTTTCAGAAACTGGACGTATTACTTTAGGTTGTACAGGTATTTATTATGAAAATCAAATAATTGAATGGAAAAAAATCAATAATTTTATTCATCAAAACACTCAAACAAAAATCGGAATTCAGTTAGGTCATTCGGGGCGAAAAGGCTGTGCGAAAATTCCTTGGGAAGAAAAATTTGAAGAAGAAGAATGGGAATTACTTTCGGCTTCTGCTATTCCATTTAATAAAAATTCTGCAACACCAAAGGAAATGACTATAGCCGATATGGATTTGGTTACTTCACAATTCGTTCAAGCAACTATAAATTCAGAAAAGGCAGGTTTTGATTTAATCGAATTACAAGCACATCACGGGTTTTTATTGGCTTCTTTTTTATCGCCATTAACAAATATCAGAACAGATGAATTTGGAGGAATTATCGAAAACCGATTGAAGTTTCCATTACGAGTTTTCAACGAAATGCGAGCTGCTTTTCCAAAAGAAAAACCTATGTCGGTAAGAATTTCCGCAACCGATTGGATTGAAAACGGAATTTCAGAAGACGACATAATCACAATTGCAATTGCTTTCAAAAAGGCTGGAGCAGATATTATCAACGTTTCAACTGGAAATACTGTTGCCAATCAAAATCCTCAAACAGGCAGAATGTGGCAAGTTCCATTTTCGGATGTTGTTAGAAATACGGTAACTATTCCAACCATAACAGCAGGAAATATTACCGATATAGACCAAATAAATACTATTATTCTTAACGGAAAAGCCGATTTGGTTGCACTTGGAAAACCATTATTATTAGATGCGAATTTTGTTAGAAATGCACAAGCCTATGAACAATTTCAGGCAAATGATATTCCAAATCAATATAAAATGGGAATTTCTCATCTATATCCATTAAAAAATTCGGAAAGAAAACAATCGGAAGGAATGAAGAAAGCGTTGAAACCGAAAAGTAATAAGAAATAAAATGAAAGATAAGAAATCAAAAATTGAAATACTTGGAACCTCAATTTCGATAATTAACGATATAAATAATGATTTTATTTCTATTACTGATATTGCACGATATAGAAATAGTTTAGAACCGTTTTCTGTTATTAACAATTGGATGAGAAACCGAAGTACAATTGAATTTATTGGACTTTGGGAAAAAATTAATAATTCCAATTTTAAACCTCTCGAATTCGAGAGGTTTAAAAATGAAGCTGGAAATAATTACTTTGTTCTATCTCCACAGCGTTGGATTGAAGAAACAAATGCAATTGGAATCATATCTAAATCAGGAAGATATGGTGGAACTTTTGCCCATAAAGACATCGCATTTGAATTTGCATCATGGATTTCTCCTGAATTTAAATTATACTTAATTACTGAATTTCAACGACTAAAAGAAGACGAAAATACCAGATTATCGTTAGAATGGAATTTAAACAGAACATTATCAAAGCTCAATTATCGTATTCACACTGATGCTATAAAAGCACATATTATACCTGAAAACATTACAAAAGAGCAGTCTAATTATATTTATGCTAATGAAGCTGACGTTTTAAATGTAGCATTATTTGGAAAAACAGCTAAACAATGGCGTGATGAAAATAAAAACCTCGAAGGAAATATAAGAGATTACGCATTAATAGAGCAATTACTCGTTTTAGCGAATATAGAAAGTTTAAATGCAGAATTTATTAGGATGAAACTTCCACAAAACGAACGCCTAATTAAATTAAATCGAACCGCAATTGTTCAGTTGACTTCAATTACAAATAGTGTAAATATTCAAAAATTGAAAGAATAGTTATGAATCACTACCAAGACAATTTTGCTCAAAACAGTTTGCCCAATCAGGAATTTCAACCTGATTATACATTCATAGATTTGCCTCAATTTCAACATCTAGAAATGTTAAATTGTGTACATCAATTATTAGATTTTCATATTGATAATGGAAATGAAAACAACATTTGTATTCGCACTTTTGAAGAAACTTGGACTTATCAAGACTTATATGAAAAAGCCAATCAAATAGCTCATGTTTTGATTGATGATTTGGGTTTAAAATCGGGTAATCGAGTTTTAATTCGCTCAGCCAATAATCCAATGATGGTTGCGTGTTGGTTTGCTGTTTTAAAAGCAGGCGGAATTGTAGTTGCAACAATGCCTTTACTTCGCTCTAAAGAAGTAACAACAATAATAGATTGTGCCGAAATTTCTCATGCTTTTTGCGATAGCGATTTAGCTGAAGAAATGAATTTAGTAAAGTCAGATTTTTTAAAGAAAATCTGTTTTTATCGAAAATCTGATTTAGAAAAATTAATGGTTTCAAAACCAAAAAACTTCAAAAATTATCATTCTAAAGCCAATTCAGTTGCATTAATCGGATTTACTTCTGGAACAACGGGTTTACCCAAAATGACTGCTCATTATCACAAAGATATTCTGAATATTTGCGAAGCCTTTCCACAATACGCTTTGCAACCAACTGAAAATGATATTTTTATAGGAAGTCCACCATTAGGTTTTACTTTTGGTCTTGGCGGATTGGTTTTATTTCCAATGTATTTTGGTGCTTCCACTTTTTTAATAGAAAAACCAAGTCCTGATTTACTTCTAAAAGCCATTCAAGAATACAAAATCACCATTTGTTTTACTGCGCCAACTGCTTGGAGAATAATTACAACCAAAGTCAATGAGTTTGATATTTCTAGCTTACGCAAATGCGTTTCGGCTGGTGAAACGCTACCGCTAAAAGTTTGGCAAGATTGGTATGAAGCAACAGGTTTGAAAATTATTGACGGAATTGGAGCAACCGAAATGCTACATATTTTTATTTCATCTAATGAAAAAAATATGAAACCTGGAGCTACTGGAAAAGCTATTACAGGCTATGAAGCTAAAATTATAGATTCCAAAGGAAACGAACTACTAAAAAATGAAGCAGGAAGATTGGCTGTTCGAGGTATTACAGGTTGCAAATATCTAAATCGTGAAGAGAAACAACGTGAATATGTTGAAAAAGGGTGGAACATCACAGGCGATATTTTTCGTCAAGATAAAGATGGCTATTTTTGGTTTGTGGCTCGTGGCGATGATATGATCATATCTTCTGGATATAATATTGCTGCGATTGAAGTAGAAAGTGTACTTTTAACCCACAAAGATATTTTGGAATGTGCCGTTGTAGGTTTGCCCGATGAAGAACGTGGAATGTTGGTTTGTGCTTATATAATCTTGAAAGATAATTATAAAGCAAATGATGAGATGAAATTATCTATACAGCATTGGTTCAAACAAATAGCAACACCATATAAATATCCTAGAGCGATACATTTTGTAAAAGAATTACCAAAAACAGAAACAGGAAAAATTCAGAGATTCAAATTAAAATAAAAAAATATAGGTTCTAAACACGATAATTATGAATTATCGGTTCTAGACACGATAATTCATAATTATCGGTTCTACATACGATAATTTAATTATATATTTGTGTTTTAAAATTATGAAAAATATGAAATTATGTATGGTTGCGATAATTACGGGAGATATTATTGATTCTACTGAAATACATTTTGATAATAGAGAACATACCTTCGCACAATTTAACGAAGGTTTTGAAATAATTAAAGAAAAATTTAAAATCAAATATGAATGGTATCGTGGCGATGCGTTTCAGGTAAAAACAGATCTAATATCTTCAGGTTTACGAATAGCATTAATGATAAAATTTTGGATTAAAAGTTTTGAAAAAGAAGCAAAAAAAACACATGATGTGCGTTTATCATTAGGAATAGGCACAATCGAAATTGATAAAAAAGAACTTTTAATGTCAGATGGTGAAGCTTTTAGAATTTCAGGACGCAACTTAGACGGTTTAAAATTTAGTAAACAAAGCTTTATAATTGATACGGTAGATTCTAATTCGAATGCTTTAAAAATGGAAAGTGTTTTATTAAATGCATTAATAGAAAATATCACTACTACCCAGTCAAAAGTATTATTTTACAAACTAAAAGGCTGTAAAGAAGATGAAATTGCTAAAATTTTGGGTTTAGCACAGTCAACAATTAATCAACATTCTAATGCTGGAAACTGGAACACTATATCAAAATATTTAGACTATTTTGAAAAAATTTATTTCAATGAGTAAAATTCAATTTTTTACAGAGATACAAGGTAATTTTTTAATAAAATTGGTGATTGCTCATCTTTTGGCCGATTTTTTATTTCAAAGCAAAAAAATGGTTGAAAACAAAAAATGGTTTTCAATTGAAATGATATTTCATATTTTAATTGTATTTGGGTTAACACTTATTGTAACAAAAAAATTATATATTTCGGTAATAATTAGTATACTTCACTACATTATTGATGGAATAAAAATTGAATTAAATAAAAAAAAGATATCAAAAACCTTACTTTTTACAATCGATCAAGTACTTCATATAGGAATAATAATTCTGTGCTGGAGTATATATTTTGGTATATCAAAAACAGTTTTCAAAACACTGCTACTTCCTATAAATAATTATAGTGTAAGTTTAATTTTTTTAAGTTATTTATTAGTTACAACACCATTTGGATATTTCATAGGATTACTTACAAAACGGTTTCAAAGCGCATCAAATAGTGAAAATAAAACTGATAAAAACGGTTTTTTAATTGGTATTTTTGAACGAATAATTATTTTAACTTTTATGATTTTAGGCGAATATAGCGCCATTGGATTTTTGATTACAGGAAAAAGTATAATCCGTTTTTCGTCTAAAAATGAAGATATAAAAAGTGAATATGTATTACTGGGAACCATGATTAGCTATGGTATAACAATATTAACGGGAGTATTAGTCAAAAACCTTTTAAATTGAAATTATGAGAAAAGCATTTATAATTGTTTGCATAACCATTTTAACCTTAACCGCAATTTTGGTTTACATAAATTGGAAGTTTAGTTTTTTACTACTATTCTTTATTCCATTGATTATTATGGGATTGTACGACATGTACCAATCCAAACATACCATCAGAAGAAACTTTCCTTTGTTGGGTAGAATGCGTTATTTATTAGAATCAATTGGTCCAGAAATACGCCAATACTTCATAGAAACCGATACCGACGGAAGACCTTTTAATCGTTTGCAACGAAGTTTGGTATATGAAAGAAGCAAAAAAGCCATTGATTCGCAACCATTTGGAACACAATTAAATGTTTATGATGAAGGCTATGAATGGATTAATCACAGTATTAGAGCCATTTCGTTTTCTAATATTGACGAAAATCCTAGAGTTCAAATAGGTTCATCACAATGTGAAAAACCTTATGATGCTAGTCTGTTCAATATTAGTGCAATGAGTTACGGTGCGTTAAGCAAAAATGCGATTTTAGCTCTGAATAGCGGTGCCAAAGAGGGAGGATTTTATCACAATACCGGCGAAGGTGGATTATCGCCCTACCATTTGCAAAATGGTGGTGATGTAGTTTGGAATATTGGTACAGGTTATTTTAGTTGTCGCTCTTCTGATGGAAAATTCTCTTTTGATGAATATGCAAAAAGAGCAAGTTTAGATAACGTAAAAATGATTGAAATCAAATTCTCTCAAGGAGCAAAACCAGGCCACGGTGGAATTTTGCCTAAAGAAAAAGTAACCGATGAAATTGCCGCTATACGATTAGTGCCAAAAGGAAACGATATTGTATCTCCTCCTACTCACTCTGCTTTTACAACACCTTTAGAATTAATGGATTTTGTAAAATTATTACGAAAAGGTTCTGGTGGAAAACCTATTGGAATGAAAATTTGCATCGGAAATAAATCGGAATTTTTATCTATTTGTAAAGCCATGATTGAAACTAAAACTTATTTAGATTTCATAACTGTTGATGGTGGCGAAGGCGGAACTGGGGCTGCTCCTCCCGAATATTCAGATCATGTTGGAATGCCTTTGCGTGAAGCATTGGCCTTTGTATATGATGCTTTAAATGGATTTGGAATCAAAAATCAAATTAAAATCATTGCCAGCGGCAAAGTAATCTCTGGATTTGACATCATCAGAAACCTTTCTATCGGAGCTGACTTGTGTAATTCGGCACGAGGAATGATGTTTGCGCTGGGTTGTATTCAAGCTTTAGAGTGTCATGCTAATACTTGTCCGACTGGAGTTGCAACTCAAGACGACAAACTCATGAAAGGTTTGATTCCCGAAGAAAAAAGTGTTCGTGTAGCCCGTTTTCAAAAAGAAACTGTAAAAAGTGCTATGGATTTAATAGCTTCTGCGGGACTCCATCACCCTGATGATGTAACTCGAGATGTAGTTAGCATGCGTGTAACCAGAAACAAAACCGAAACATTTGCTCAACTATTTCCAGAATTGGAAACAGGATGTTTAACATATGAATCTACAGTTCCAGAAGATTTTTTGTACTTTTGGAAGAAAGCTAGTGTAGAAAAATTTTAAAATCAACAATCGCTAATCAGTATGAACCAACCTTTTATAAAACAAGAAAAAATTCGTTTTAAGCACATAGATTACGCTGGAATAGTTTTTTATCCAAGGTTTCTAGAAATGCTAAACGACTTGGTGGAAGATTGGTTTGAAGAAGCTTTAGAAAGACCATTTTCTAAAATGCATGAAACCAACGGAATTCCAACTGTAGATTTGAAAGTACAATTTAAAAATGCAGCTCGTATTGGAGAAATACTAACCAAAAAAATGTGGGTTAAAGAATTAAAAACGTCTTCAATAATCTGCGGTTTTCAATTTGAAAATGAGAAAGAACAAACCGTTTTAGAAGGCGAAGTAACTTTGGTAAATGTTAAAATTCAAGAAGACCGACAAAGCATCAAAGCGGAAGCTTTTAATGAAGAAATGAAAAGTAGAATTTCTAAATATATTATTTTAAATTAACAAAACCCAGTCAGAGTTCAAAACTCTAACTGGGTTAAACAAAAACTATGGAATTCAAAAAATTCAAAGCCGCCACAGTTCAAACATCCCCGGTTTTTCTAAACGTTGAAAAAACTATCGATAAAGCTATTTCTTTCATCAAAGAAGCCAGTCAAAACGGTGCACAATTAATAGCATTTCCAGAAGTATTTGTTGCAGGTTATCCGTATTGGAATTGGATTATGACACCCGTTCAAGGCAGTAAATGGTATGAACAATTGTATAAAAATTCTGTTGCAGTTACAGATGAATCAATGAAACCATTATTCCAAGCGGCGAAAGATAATAACATTCATATTGTAATTGGAATCAACGAACGTGGAGATTCGTATGGCGAAATTTATAACACCAATTTAATAATTGACAACCACGGAAGTTTAATAGGAAAACATCGAAAATTAGTCCCAACTTGGGCTGAAAAATTAACTTGGACTTCGGGTGATGGTTCCTCTTTAAAAGTTTACAATACCGAAATTGGACCAATTGGAACTTTAGCATGTGGCGAAAATACCAATACATTAGCACGTTTTACATTATTATCACAAGGTGAATTAATTCATATTGCCAATTATATTTCGTTGCCAGTTGCGCCATCAGATTATGATATGGCAGAAGCAATAAAAATTAGAGCTTGCGCTCATTCGTTTGAAGGAAAATTATTTACAATAGTTTCATGTTCCATAATTTCTCAAGAAATTAAAGATGCTTTGCGTGAAGATGTTACAAATGTTGATGAATTATTGACTAGAAAAAATTCAGCTTTCTCAGGATTTATTGGTCCAAATGGCGCTGTAATAGGCGAACCATTAATTGATGATGAAGGAATGATTTATGCCGATATTGATTTAGAAAAATGTATTCAACCCAAACAAATGCACGATATTTTGGGGCATTACAATCGATTTGATATTTTTGATTTACGAGTAAATACTACTCCAACCAGAAATATTACTTTTATAGATAATCACGAGAAGTTTAATAAGAGATAACGTTTACTAACTCCGACAGAGTTTTTAAACTCTATCGGAGTTTTGTTTGGATAAAAAATGAAAAATTATAAACCATTACCTTTAGAACAAGGAAATTATTACCATATTTACAATCGTGGTAATAATGGTATTGACGTTTTTCATGATACCGAAAGTTATTATCATTTTTTAAGATTATATGACAAATACATATCACCTATTGCTGAAACTTATGCTTGGTGTTTGCTAAAAAATCATTTTCATATTTTGGTTTATATTAAAATGGATAATGAAATTGACAGTAGTAAATTTGAATATTCTTCTGTGGAAAAAGCAAAAACTATAAATGCATCTAACCAATTTGGATATTTATTTAACGCCTATACACAAGCTATAAATAAAAAATTTAAGAGAACAGGTAGTCTATTTGAAACACCTTTTGAAAGAAAGCAGATAAATTCAGAAGTATATCTTAAAAATTTAATTTACTATATTAACAACAATCCTGTTCATCACGGATTTATAGATAAAATGAGTTTATATCCTTGGTCATCTTTTCAAACAATAATTTCTGATAAACCAACAAAATTGAAAAGAGATGATATTTTAGATATTTACGGAAGTAAGGATAACTTTATCGAATACCACAATCAAAAACAAAGTTTAAATAATATAAATAATTTTATTATAGAATAATTAACTCCGACAGAGTTTTAAACTCTGTCGGAGTTGTTAAAAATAAAACAATGGAAACAAACAACCATTCAGACGACCAAATAGGAAGAGCAAGAGTTCAAACCTCACCAGAACTCCAAGCATATTACAAAGAACTAGAAACTCTTGGTGCAGGTGCATTATGGACAGTTGCAAACGATATCGAACCTTGGGAACCAAGAAGTTCATCTGTTCCCATGCTTTGGAAATATGACGATTTGCGAGAATTAGTTTTAAAATCGTCTGAATTAGTAACTCCTGAACAAGCCGGAAGACGTGTAATTTATTTGGTAAACGACAAACGCAAAGATGTTTCAGCGGCTGTGGGTTGGTTATATACAGGAATTCAAGTTACAAAACCTGGCGAAAGTACATCGGCTCACAAGCACAAAGCATCGGCATTACGTTTTATAATGGAAGGCGAAGGCGGTTATACCGTTGTTGACGGAAACAAAATTACATTTGAAATTAACGACTTTGTAATTACTCCCAATTCGACTTGGCACGAACACGGTTGCGATGCAAATGGAAAAACTTGTATTTGGCAAGATGGTTTGGATATTCCGTTAATAAATGCTTTAGAAGCCAATGATTATGAAGTTTATGATGGCAAACAACCAGTAGAAAAGCCAACAAACCAATTACCAAATTCATTTGTTGCATCGGGATTAATTCCTGCCGATTTAGTTTGGAATAAACCCTATTCGCCATTATTCAAATATTCTTGGAAAACAGTTTATCCAGCGTTGATAGAATTTTCAAAAGTAAGTGCAATTAATTCATTTGATGGGTTTATTATGCAGTATTCCAATCCATTAACTGGTGGACACGTAATGCTAACAATGAGTGCATCAATGCAATTATTACCAGCAGGTTTCAAAGGTAAAGCACATAAACATACGGGATCATTTGTATATCAATGTGCCAAAGGAAAAGG
>JANXVF010000074.1 GCA_025351785.1 Flavobacterium sp. | reverse complement strand
ATTATAGTTATGGTAAACCTTATTGTAAAAGTTGTTGTTATCGCTGTAACAATTGTTACAACACTTATAGCATCATTTTTTTAAAATCTTTTATTTTCTAGTAAAGTAATAGAATTAGATTTTAAATAAATTTTTGTTTTTCAGACAAAATTTACTTAAAAATTTAATGCTAAGTTTAAAGATATTTTATAAGGTACATAATGTACTTTTAAATTGCTTTGCTTCGAGTCAGCGTTTGATATTTGGATTAGCTATTTTTCCAATAGAATATTTGTTTAGTACAAGCTACTGTTTATAACTATTTCCAGCATTACATAATGTACTTATTTTAAAACGATTTGGAGTTATTATAAAATATTCAACAAGCAAATTATTGGAAATTTCGTTTTTAGAATTTTACTTTTGGTTTTTTATTTGAATTAATTTTTACCTTAACAAATATTACAGCAGTGACATTGGCAATTTTTTATCAAAATCTAATTATATAATTCTTCACTAAATCGGATTGTATTCTATTACTTTCAAGTCTTTAGAGAGTAATTCTACATAATGATAATGCACTTTATCATCTTTATCAAAAGCTCCATTTTTATTACTGTCTTCGATGGTTCTAAAATATAATCTAGATTTTGATTCTAGTACATTCCAGTTTAGCAATTCATTTAAATCTGGTGATAATTTAGTAAATTTATTTCCGCTTATATCACTAATATACAATGATTTAATGTCGTTTCCATCAAGTTTATTATCTTTATTTGTGTCAAAATCTGAAAGTGTATACACAAGAAGTTGTATCTTATTTTTGTCGGAAATAGTTTTTAAATAAGTTACAGTTTCAATCATAATAGATTTTTTTGTTAATGAAATCAAAGAATCCGACTTTAATTCTTGAAACTTCAAATTTTGAAGATATCCAGTAATTTCATTATCATTTGTATTTGAAACTGCAAAACTTTGGTCTGAATTTGAACTTGAGGAATCTGAATAGGAACCCGAACTAGTTTTAAAATTTTTTAAATTTCCTATCGGATGTATCAAAAAATTTGTCCCTTCAAAATGTATAGGCAAATCAGCTATTAAAATTTTGCTTGTATCAACTTTAGGTTGTGCTTTTTCTTTGTTAGTAGATTCATATCGTACTTTTGGAGTTTCAATATCTTGTTTACACGAAACGAATACTAAAGAAATTAAACTTAATAAAAATAATAGAAATGTTTTCATAAGTGGCTTTTTTATTGATAAAATTATATTTTAAATTACAATCTAGCTGTAATTTTTATATTAAACACACGCTGGGTCAAATAATTAGGAATTCCGTATTGATTTTTTGTATAGGCATCTCGAACCCAAGTATTTGTAATAGCATTTTGATTATTAAAAAGATTAAAAATTTCTAATCCTATTGATAAATCTTTAAATTTTTTCAACCAATGTCCATCTGGTCTTTCATTATTTTTTTCAGTAAAAACATACGAAAATCCAACGTCTGCCCTTCGATAATCTCTCAAACGACTTTGATATTGATAGGCATCTGCATAAGATGGTGAACCTCCTGGCAATCCTGTGTTGTAAACTAAATTCAAATACAATTTAAAGTTAGGAATATTTGGCATATAATCTTGAAATAATATTCCAAATTTTAATCGTTGGTCTGTAGGACGGGCAATATATCCTTTACCGTCTTGGTTTTCTTCGGTTTTTAAATATCCGAAACTAAACCATGATTCTGTTCCTGGCACAAACTCACCATTTAACCTACAATCAAAACCGTAAGTGTAAGCTACTGCATCATTATTTGCACGATATCTAATTCTTACATTTTCTAAAGTATATGTGTTTACATCGGTCATATTTTTATAGTATAACTCAGATACCAGTTTGAAAGGGCGATTCCACATTTTAAAACTATAATCGTTACTCAAAACAAAATGAATAGATTTTTGAGCTTTCACATTTGGATTTACAACACCATATTGGTCACGCAATTCTCTATAAAATGGAGGTTGATAATAAAACCCTGTTGAAAATTTAAAAATCATATCTTTATTCCAATCTGGTTTTAAGGCAATTTGAAATCTGGGACTTACTACAGTTTGTGATTTTGAATCTGAAATCTTATCACCAGAAACTAACCAATTTTGAAATCTTACTCCAGCATTAATCCATAATTGACTAGATCCTAAACTCGTTTTTGTACTCCATTGCCCATAGCCAGAAAATCTATCAATATTTACAAAATTTAAAGCTCTCACACTTTGAAATGGTACAAGCGGACCTACATAAGGATTATAAGGCTGGTCGTGAGGCAAATCGACAATAGGTGGATTTATTGAAAATCCTGCTGAATCAATAACTTCATATTCTGAAATTCTGTCTCTAATGCTTTCACGAGTATATTTCAAACCCCAATCTATTTGAAATTTCTTTTTAAAATTGTGATTTCCTTTTATTTCTGCATTTACAATTAATGCATCTAGATCATTTCGAGCATGACTTAATTGTGAACCAACTGCTCTATTATAAGTTACATTACCAAAAGTTTCCGATCCTATATTTGTATCAACCTCACCAAGATAGTATGCTGCATCAATGTCATAATGTTCTTGCTCTTGAGTGTGATATGCTGATGCTATAAACTTATATGTACTAATTTCGTTTGCAACAAAAGTCGATTTAACAGCGCCAAAATAAGTTTGATATTGATCTCGTTCTTGACCTTCGTAAAAAATTTGAAGTGCAATAGGATTGTTTAATGTCCCAAAATTTGTTTGACGCGTCAAGGGTTGGTAATTATATTTATTTTGAGAAATATTACCTAAAAAACTCCACTGCCATTTTGTTGAGGCATTATAATTTACTCCTGTTTGAATGTCAGCAAATGTTGGCTTAAAATTAGATTGTGTTTCTTGACTTTTAACTAAAAGCGAATTGTCCCGATAACGCACTCCAGTTATGAAATTCCATTTTTGATTTTTAGAAACTCCTTCTGCAGAAACACTTCCGCCTAGTAAACTTGCTTCTAATGATGCTCCAAATTTTTTAGGAGTTCTATAAGTTATGTCTAAAACCGATGCCATTTTATCGCCATATTTTGCCTGAAAACCTCCTGCCGAAAAATCAACATTCTGAACCAAATCAGTATTTGTAAAACTTAAACCTTCTTGTTGCCCTGATCGAACAAGAAATGGTCTGTAAATTTCAACTTCATTTACATACACTAAATTTTCATCATAATTTCCTCCTCTAACGCTGTATGCTGTACTCAATTCATTATTAGCATTAACTCCAGGAAGAGTTTTCAAAATATTTTCTACTCCAGCATTTGCACCCGAAATTTTTCTTATTATTTCAGGTTCAATACTAATAATTCCCTGTACTCTCCTTTTGTTAGAAGTAATAACTACATCACTCAATTGCTCTGCATTACTATTCATAACGGGATTATATTCAAAATCTTCATTAGGATTTAATAGCAACGTTGCGGTAATACTTTTTAAAGAAATATGCGAAAAGACTAAGACAACTTTCTGTTTTGACGGAACCGTTATCATATAAAAACCACTTGAGTTTGTAATAGACGATTTACTTTGATAACTTACCGTAACACCTTCTACAGGCAAATTATTAGTATCTAGAATCACTCCTTTTACTCGGGCGTTTTGAGCAAAACAAATAATCGAAACGAATATAAAAAGTATGCTAAGTTTATTTTTTGTTTTCAAGAGTTATTTTTTTTGACTTCTATTAAACTTCGTTTCAAATATAGTAGAATTTCCAACATTATCAATCACTATTAATTTCAATTTATTAGATCCTTCTAAAAGTAAATTATCATCAAAAATATGTGTCAACCGGTTTAATTTTGATTCATATTCAAATAAAACCCATTTATCATTTATGTAGCCATTATAAGATTTTATTCCCGACAAATCATCAAAAATTTTTAAAACAATACTTTTTTTATCTGTAATCCATTTGTTTTCAATTGATTTAGAAATGACAACTTTAGGCGCAACTGTATCTTGTACTAACTTAAATTGTCCTAACGTTTTTGATTTACATGAAAAAGTCGAACCAACAATTTTTGTTGAATTATAATTTAATTTACTTCCGTAAACAGAAGCAATAAATATTTTTTTTCGTTCGTTTTCTGAATATTTTGGGTCAATTATAGTTATCGTAAAATTTGAATGAGCTGGTACTGTATCATCATGAAGTTGTAGTGTATCATCTTTTACATTAAAATTCATATAAAAATCATCATAAAAAGTTCCCGATGGAAAAAAAGCAGAAAAATTATCTTTTTCAAAATTAGCATCTGCATTTGCTTTTATTAAATATTTAGTTGTTTTTGTAATTTCTGGTACTAATGCAACATCTGGCGAATATGATATTGGAATTGAAATTGAAGTTATATTTTCAAAAAAATCTGAAACTTCAATTTTTTGAACTCCATTAAAATTTGGTATAATATCTAAAACCCCATTGTTTACATTTTCTTTTATATTACTCCAATTATATGGGATTTTCATGAATAATTTTTGAACGCGTTGATGTGATTTTTTATATCGTTCATAATCAATAAACGCATTAACATAACGAGCCTCATCAAAAATCATTTTATCAAATTCATATTTAAAAATAGGTTTTCCATTTGAAAAAAGTACTGTTTTATAAGTTCCATTTTGATTGTATGAAACATCATCAAAGTCCGAAGTTGATATTCCGAAACCAATTTTTCCACTTGCTGAAATTTTTTCGGCAAGGTAAGTTCCATCATTTTGCAACGAAAGATTTACCGCAATTGGGCGATGCGATTGTTTTACAACCGAATTTTTATCGACTGGATAAACCATTAAACTCGAAATTATAGGCGGTTTGGTATCTTTTAAATCTAATCCAAAAAACAAAGGATTTACTATTTTTTCTGTTTTGTTTTCACGAATTTCAAAATGCAAATGTGGTCCTTCAGATCCGCCAGTATTACCAGAAATAGCTATTATTTCTCCTTGTTTAATAAGTATCTCATCTGGTTTAAAAAAAGCTTCAATTTCATATGACTTTTCAGAGTATTGAATAGAAACAATTTTTTCTTGAATGATTCCTACAGCCTTTTGCAAATGACCATAAACTGTTGTAAAACCATTTTTATGAGTTATGTATAGAGCTTTACCGTAACCTGAATTTGAAATTTTTATTCGTGAAATATATCCGTCAGCCACAGCATAAACATTCAATCCCTCTTGTTGATTGGTTTTAAAATCGAATCCAGCATGAAAATGATTGGGTCTTAACTCGCCGAAATTTCCAGACAATTGCATCGGAATGTCTAATGGAAGCCTAAAATTATCTTTTGGATAATCTATTTGAGCTATTGAAAATAAAGAGTTTAGCAACAATAAATATACAATTCGCATTAAAATGATTTTTTGCTAAAATAAGAAAAACTTTAACAAATTAGAATTACTAGCATAAAAACTTAACGACATCAAAAGGCTATTTATATCATTTGTAATTATAAATTTAAGAAAAAAATAATTTTTTTAAAAAAAATATTGCTTTAATAGTTTGAGAATTATAAATTTGTAAGATTAAGTAATGAATACTTTTATGAATGAGTGAAATTGTAGCAATAATTGATATTCTTGAAAAAAAAATTGAAAAACTGATTGAAAAAAATATCAGTTTAGAAAAAAAGAACCAAGAATTACAAGTTGATTTTAAAAAAGCTACAAGTTTAAATGAAAATCATAATGAGGTAATTGTCTCATTAAAAAAAGATTTTGATACTCTGAAAATGACAAATTCATTATTAGGCAGTGAAGATTATAAAAGAGATACAAAGCTGAAAATAAATTCATTAATTCGAGAAATTGACTATTGCATTGCGCAATTATCAAATTAAAACTATGGATGAAAAGCTAAAAATTAAATTATCAATTGCAGATAGAGTTTACCCTCTAACAGTAGATTTATCTCAAGAAGAAGGATTGCGAAGTGCTTCAAAAAAAATTGATAATATGATAAAGCAATTTGAAGAAAATTATGCAGTTCGAGATAAACAAGATGTTTTAGCAATGTGTGCTTTGCAATTTGCATCACAAGTAGAACAAAAAAAAGTTGATAATTTGATAGACGGGAGTGAATCCATAACTCGATTAAAAAAACTTTCTGTTTTGATAGATAGGTATCTTTAATATAAGATTACAAATAACGTTCATATACATAAACTAAAAATACTGCCTACATTAGTACATTTTTGGTAAACTCAACACTAACAAATTAAAATGAGTGAATCGTCGCACTATAGCAAGCCTTTAAGTAGGAAGCTTGAACAGCGAGTTAGCTCAAAACTTGTCGATTCGAGTTTATGCAATCGCCTGATGTAGGTTTTTTTTATATTAATTTTAAACAAACTATGAGTACAACATTATTGATAATTTTTGCCGTTTTAGCTGGTATAGCTAGCGGTTTTGCTATTGCAAAGTTTCTAGAGAAAAGCAACGTTTCAAACATGATTAAAAATGCAAAAAAAGAAGCAACCTCTATTTTAAAAGATGCTAACTTAGAAGCTGAAAACACAAAACAAGCCAAGTTACTTCAGGCTAAAGAAAAATTTTTAGAATTAAAATCAGAGCATGAAAAAGATATTTTAGCCAAAGATAAAAGAATGGCTGAAGTTGAAAAACGTATTCGTGATAAAGAATCTCAGGTTTCTAGCGAACTGTCTAAAGCTAAAAAAGTCAACGATGATTTTGAGGCAAAAACTAACGAATATACTTCAAAAATAGAATTGCTCGATAAAAAGCAAATCGAAATTGAAAAAATGCATAAAAGTCAGGTTAATCAACTTGAAGTAATTTCGGGACTTTCAGCCGAAGATGCAAGAGACCAACTAGTAGAAAGTTTGAAAGCAGAGGCAAAAACAAAAGCTATGTCTCACATTCAAGACACGATTGAAGAGGCAAAACTTACTGCACAACAAGAAGCTAAAAAAGTAATAATATCAACCATTCAACGAGTTGGGACAGAAGAAGCTGTAGAGAATTGTGTTTCGGTTTTTAATATTGAGTCTGATGATGTAAAAGGGAGAATTATTGGTCGCGAAGGTAGAAACATTCGTGCCCTAGAAGCTGCAACAGGTGTAGAAATTATTGTAGATGATACTCCAGAAGCTATTATCTTGTCTTGTTTTGATCCGGTAAGAAGAGAAATTGCACGATTGTCGCTACACAAATTAGTTACTGATGGTAGAATTCACCCTGCCAGAATTGAAGAAGTTGTAGCCAAAACTACTAAACAAATAGATGATGAAATTATCGAAGTAGGTAAACGTACCGTAATCGATCTAGGAATTCATGGCTTACATCCTGAGCTTATTAAAGTTGTTGGGCGAATGAAATATCGCTCGTCTTACGGACAAAATTTATTGCAACACTCTCGAGAAGTTGCAAAACTTTGTGGCATAATGGCTGCTGAACTTGGATTAAATGTAAAATTAGCGAAAAGAGCGGGATTACTTCACGATATTGGAAAAGTACCCGATGCCGAAAGTGATTTGCCACACGCACTTTTAGGAATGCAATGGGCTGAAAAATTTGGTGAAAAAGAAGAAGTATGTAACGCAATTGGAGCTCACCATGATGAAATTGAAATGAAATATCTTATTTCGCCAATAATTCAAGTTTGTGATGCAATATCTGGAGCTCGACCTGGAGCTCGACGACAAGTTTTAGATTCTTACATTCAGCGCTTGAAAGATCTAGAAGAAATTGCTTTTGGATTTAATGGAGTTAAAAATGCTTATGCAATACAAGCGGGAAGAGAATTAAGAGTTATTGTAGAAAGCGAAAAAGTATCTGACGATATGGCACAAAATTTGTCATTCGAGATTTCCCAAAAAATACAAACCGAAATGACATATCCAGGGCAAGTTAAAATAACTGTTATTAGAGAAACACGAGCTGTAAATATTGCAAAATAAAAAATAAAAAAAACCTCGAACTATTAATTATATTTTCGAGGTTTTTATTTTTACTAGATTTATTGGTTAATAAAATATTGATTCAAAATCTTGTTGAGTCATCGGTTTGTAAAAATACTTTTCGACCTCATCTTGAAATTCTTTAGATTTATTTAAATCGGAAACATCATTAGACGAACTAACTAAATATACTGTTATATTCTTAGTAATCATTTGTTTTAATTTTTTAAACTCTTCTAAAAATTGCCATCCATCAAAAACTGGCATATTAATATCTAACAAAATCAAATCAGGAATTGCATTAGATTCGATTTTATTTCTTAGTTCATCTATTGCTTCTAATCCATTAAAAAAATAACTAGTATTTACGTTTAAATTAGACTTATTAAAAAGCTTTTTAATGATAAAATGATATACTAAATCATCATCAACAACAAATACATCTTTAAAATTCTTCATTAAAATTTATTTTAAAAGTGGTTCCCACATTTACTTTACTATCAACTTCGATAGAACCTCCCATCGATTCTATTTGGTTTTTTGTGATAAAAAGCCCAATTCCTCTAGCATTATCATTATTATGAAATGTTTTATACATCCCAAATAATTTCTCACCGTGTTTTGCTAAATTTATTCCCAAACCGTTGTCTTGTATGAGTAATGTTGATTTAATTTTACTCTTTACAAAAGTATAACTAATAATCGGGATTCTATCGGGATGTGAATATTTGATTGCGTTTGTTGTAAAATTTAGAAAAATACTTTCTAGGTAAGCAGGATTGAAATTTACTGTATCTTGGTTTGAAATATTATTAATTATTTTAACCTTACTATCTAAAATATCCTTTGATAAAATTTCAATAGTTTGTTTTAAATATGAGTTTAAATTCAAATTTTCCTTCTTGTGAATAATTTTATTGTTAATATCCACAAGTTCTTTAAGATGTTCGATGGTATCAGAAAGTGCGTTTGAAGTGGTTTTTAAATGATTAAAACATTCTTCTTTTGTTTCAATATCGTCATCACTATCTAAAATATTTAATAACATTTTAAAATTTCCCGAGTGTGATCTTAAATTATGTGAAACTATATGAGCAAAGTTTAGTAACCGATTGTTTTGTTCGTTGATAATATCAAGATTTACTAACAACAAATTTTCCTTTTCTTTGTCGGCAGTAACATCCATATGGGTTCCGATGATTCTAAGAGGATTTTGATTACTATCACGTTCGATAATTTTACCTAAACTTAATATCCATTTATAACTCCCATCCTTAGCCAAAACACGTTTTGTATTTTCATAAAATGGTGTAATATTTTTTTTATGAAGTTCTATACTTTCAAAATAATTTTGATAATCGTCAGGATGGATTCTAATATCCCAATCAGAATCTTTTAATATTGCGTCATTTTCATCAAGTTTTAAAATACTCAAGGATTCTCTAGATAAATAGAGTTTCCCAGTTTTCAAATTAATATCCCATATCCCTGTTTTTGATGCCTGAAGTGCGAATTGATGTCTAGTTTCAGAATCTAAAATTTTATTTTCTCTATTTTTTAAATCTGTAATATCTGTTAGTTTTCCGTATAAAATTATATTTCCAAAATCGGTCTTTTCAACATTTGCATCTACTTTAAGCCATAAGGTTCCTTTATTAATAAGTTGAATTCTAAACTCATGTGATAAAGAAGTTGCATTTTTTTTTGACGAAAAAATAGATTCAAAAAGTGAAATTGCATCTTCTGGATGAATTCTATTTTTGATAATTTCGATTGGACATAAACTATATTCATCTTTTTTAATTTCAAAAAATGAAATCATATTGCGGTTAAGAAATGAAAAATTAAAATTATTATCAGAAGATATTGTTAATTGAAAAATTAAATTTGGAATATTATTTAATAATTTTTGATAGAAATTATTTTTTTCTTGCAATAAAACGGTATCAGTATTTATGTTTGACATACTCAATTTATTTAAATTTGGGGTACTTTAATTGATAACAAATCAAATTAAAGCATACAAATATAAAATTAAATATCGATTAAAAGCATTTTTTTACGATTAAAAGCATTTTTTTTTGCATTTTAATTCAAATATTTTAATAGAAAATTATTTACGAGGATGAAAATTATTTATTATTTCGGATAAATGTTTACGATCAAGATGCACATAAATCTCTGTTGTTGTTATAGATTCATGACCCAACATGAGCTGGATAGCTCTCAAATCTGCTCCATTCTCTAACAAATGTGTTGCAAAGGAGTGTCTGAAAGTATGTGGAGAAATTGTTTTATTTAAGTTTATTTTGGTTGCTAATTCTTTTATGATTGTAAAAATCATAGCCCTGGTAAGTTTTTTACCTCTTCTATTTAGGTATAAAGTGTCCTCATGACCTTTTTGTATTTCAAGGCGGTTTCTTACTTGATTTTTGTAAGAATTAATATATTTTATTGTGACTTCACTTATAGGTACAAATCGCTGTTTATTTCCTTTTCCTGTAATTTTTATGAATCCTTCATCAAAAAATAAATCAGAAATTTTTAATGAAACTAATTCCGAAACTCTTAAACCACATCCATACAGAGTTTCTAAAATAGATCGATTTCGCTCACCTTCTGGCTTGGATAAATCAATTGCCAAAATAATATTGTCAATATCGGTTACCGAAAGTGTATCAGGCAGCTTTCTGCCTAGTCTTGGCGATTCGATAAGCTCCATTGGGGAATTTGTTCTGTAATCTTCAAAAATTAAATATGAAAAAAAACTTTTTAAACCAGAAATTATTCTTGCCTGAGATCTTGAATTTACTTCTTTTGAAATTGAATAAATAAATTGCTGTACTTGGTCTTCAGAAATTTTTATAGGAGAGACATCAATAGTATTACCTTCTAAAAAAAAGCAAAGCCTTTCGATATCAAAAGAATAATTATCAATAGTATTCTTTGATAATCCTCGTTCAATTCTTAAATAAGATTGATAACTTTTTATGTAAGATTTCCAATTCATAATTCAAATATATTGGAAAGATTTTAAAACTAAAAAAAATTCTGGAACTATTGCAAAATAAAAAAACCACCCAATTTCTTGGGTGGTTCACAATATTTAAATTCTAATAAATTAGAATTTGTAGCTAACTCCAATAGTAACTAATCTAAACTCGCTACCGATTGAAAAACTTGTTTTTCCATTATCACCAGAAACATCAGATTTTGAATTTCCGAAATTTAACAAAGCTAGACCAGTTTCTAAAGAAAAATTGCTAGAAACAAAATAGTTTAAACCTAAACCTAAACCAAAATTGTTTGAGTAATTTTTTATTTTATTAGGTAAAGCTATGTTATCCGTTTTTGACTGATAATCGTAACCTAATTGTCCAAATAATGAAAACTTACTAGCAGGAGTGAAATAATATCTAGCAAATGCACCAGCTAAGAAACCTGTTTCGTCATTAGTGGTTCCACCAGGATTTGTAGTTTTGTCAGATGAATATCCAACTTTAACCCCAACAGCAATATTATCTGATACAAATAATGCAACTTGTGGAGTAATAATAAAACTATCCGTTTTAGTATTAGTGTTTTTGTCATTTGTATTTCCGTAACCTATTGCACCAGTTACAAATACATCTCCGTTAGCAAATCCTTCTCCTGTACTTACAGCTTTTTTGTCTTGAGCATTAGCCAATCCAAAAGCAAGAACTAATCCTAATGATAAAATAATTTTTTTCATGTTTTTATTTGTTTAAAATTTATTTTGCAAATTTAAACTCATTTATTTAATTTAACATACGTTGTTTTACGTATTTATCAACAATTATACGGTTTTTATTATTAATTAAAATTCTGATTTAAAGCAGTTTAAATAAAAATATGTTAATAACTTTAAAAACAGGTTTAAAATTTTTGTAGTTTATTAGTTACAAATCAATCAAAAATTCATTTTAACAATAAAAATCATAATCTTTTGGATAAAAATATGCCATATAAATTAGTTTATTTATTTTTACAAAAATCAAATACACATGAAAATAACTATAATTAATGGTCCAAATTTAAACCTTTTAGGTAAAAGAGAACCTGAAGTATATGGAAATGAAACATTTGAAAATTATTTTGAATCTTTAAAATCCGACTTTCCAAACTTAGAACTATCTTATTTTCAAAGTAATATAGAAGGAGAGATAATTAATAAATTGCAAGAAATAGGTTTTCATAACGATGGTATCATTTTAAATGCTGGTGCTTATACTCACACTTCGATTGGTATAGGCGATACCGTAAAAGCAATTACAAGTCCTGTTGTAGAAGTTCATATTTCAAACACTTATAGTAGAGAAGAATTTAGACACAAATCATATATAGCTTCACATGCAAGAGGAATAATTATAGGGTTTGGGCTAAAAAGTTATGCGCTTGCCATACAATATTTTCTCTAACAGAGGCAAATTAATATAAAATTCTAAAATCAATATTTTCCATTATATTCTAATTATGAATAAAATTATATCAATCTTAATTCTATTATTCACGTTTTCAAATTTTGCTCAGGTTAAAGGTACAGTTTCTGACAAAAACGGAAATCCCATTGCTTTTGCAAACATATATGTAAAAGATACTTATATAAGTACCACCACAAACGACAAAGGAAATTATGAATTAAATTTAAAAAAAGAAGGAAAATATACCATTCTTTATCAATTTTTAGGATATAAAACCCATAAAGAAATCGTTGAAATAGTTGCATTTCCTAAGATTATAGATGTTATAATTGAAGAAGAAAACTATCAATTAGACGAGGTTAAAATTAATCCTAAAGACAATCCTGCAAATGTAATCATGAAAAATGCTATTGCAAATCGAAAATTAAATGCTGAAAAAACTGCAAAATATACTGCCGATTTTTATTCGAGAGGAATTTTTAGAGTAAAAGATTTACCTAAAAAAATTATGGGTCAAAAGTTAAATATGTTTGACGAAATAATTGATTCTACTAGAAGTGGAATTTTGTATTTGTCTGAAACCATTTCGAAAATTGTGTTTCAAAAACCAGATAAATTGAAGGAGACAATCATAGCTTCTAAAGTCAGTGGAAATGATAATGGTTTTAGTTTTAATAATGCAGCTTCTGCAAATTTCGATTTTTATGAAAATTATTTACAATTTGATGTAAATGTTATTTCACCAATTGCTACAAACGCTTTTAATTATTATAAATATAAATTTGATGGGTCATTTTATGATGAAAATAACCAACTTATAAATAAAATTAAGGTTATTCCGAGGAGAATTT
This sequence comes from Flavobacterium sp., assembly GCA_025351785.1. GTDB lineage: Bacteria > Bacteroidota > Bacteroidia > Flavobacteriales > Flavobacteriaceae > Flavobacterium. The sequence continues at coordinate 11,588 of JANXVF010000074.1, read as the reverse complement.
CGGAGCCTGTTATGGAAGGCTACATATATATTGTAGACGATTCGTGGTCAATTTATGCAACCGATTTAACAATAAAAGGAAGTCAAATACAAAATCCTGCTTTAAACTCTTTAACACTAAAACAAAATTTTAGTTATAACAATATCACAAAAAATTGGGTAAAAAATACACAAACATTAGATTTTCAAGCAGGATTTTTTGGTATCAATATTAATGGTAGGTTTACTTATGTGTATTCAAATTTCGAATTTCCTGAAAAATTTGACAAAAAAACCTTTACTGCCGAGGTTTTAAAGTTTCAAGAAAATGCTAATAAAAAAGATGATTCATTTTGGAATACCATAAGACCAGTGCCTCTTACCATTGAAGAATCATCTGATTATTTAAAAAAAGATATTTTACAAACTAAGAAAAAGTCGAAAAAATATTTAGATTCAATCGACATAAAACGAAATAAATTTGGATTAGATGCCATTTTAACTGGATATAGTTTCAAAAACTCATTTAAAAAATGGGAAGTTGGATATGACGGAATATTATTAAATACTTCGTTCAACACAGTTCAAGGTTGGAACACCCACTCTGGTTTATCATTCTCAAAGCGAAATGAGGAAAAACGCACCTTCATGAAACTAACATCAAAAGCAGATTATGGATTTTCGGATAAGCGATTTCGGTTTTCGGGTAATTATGTTCAAAAATTTAATAATATAAATAATAGTTTTCTGATGGTTTCTGGTGGCAATACATTAAATCAATTTAACGGAAACAAACCTATTGCTCCACTTATTAATGCCATAAGTAGTTTGTATTTTAAAGATAATTATATGAAATTATACGAAAAAAATTCAATTGCTGCGAGTTATTTTCAAGAAATAATTAATGGCCTAAATTTAGGTTTATCAGTAGAATATTCCGAAAGAAAACCAGTTGTAAACACAACAGAATTTGCTTGGGGGAAAAAAGATAAATTGTACACTTCAAATAATCCGTTAGATGCAAATGACTATATAACTCCAGCCTTTGAAAAGCATAATTTAGTAAAATCGATATGTAGCGCCCGAATAAAATTTGGACAAAAATACTGGACTCGTCCTGATGGAAAGTTTAATTTGAGCAATGATAAATATCCAACAGTATATTTGAGATTTGAAAAAACTTTTGTTGCAACTGATAAAAATTTTGAATATCAAATGCTCTCGACACAGATTTCACAAAGCATTATTTTGGGAAATAAAGGAAATCTAGATTTTATTTTGAGTGGTGGTAAATTTTTTAATGCTCAAAATATTTCATTTGTAGATTATAAGCATTTTAACGGAAATCAAACACATATTGCTAACGGCGAGAGTTATACAAATGTATTTAATTTATTGCCCTATTATGTTGCAAGCACAAACAATAGCTTTTTTGAATCACATTTTGAATATAATGATAAGGGATATATTCTAAATAAAATTCCGTTACTAAATAAATTAAAATCTCAATTAGTTTTAGGATTTCACAATCTAGCAGTGCCAAATAGAAAACCATACCAAGAAATTTCAGTAGGATTAGACAATTTAGGCTTTGGAAAATTCAGATTGTTACGATTAGATTATGTTCGCTCCTATCAAAATGGTTTTGCAGGAGATGGAGTTATTTTTGGATTAAAATTTTTAAATGTTTTAGAGTAATAACTTTATGGTAAAAATTTAAATCCAGATTTATTACTTAAAAAACACATCATAACTAAATCGAATTAGCGTTCCAATAACTACTATTAAAAAGAAGGTTTTGATAAAACCATTCCCTTTTTTTATTGCAACTTTTGCTCCTAAAAAACCACCAATAGCATTACAAAAAGCCATTGGGATAGCAATTATCCAAATTATTTTTCCTTTTAAAATAAATAAACAAATAGAGCCAAAATTTGTGGCAAGATTTATCATTTTAGCATTTGCAGATGCATGAAAAAAATCGAAACCAAGTAGTGATACAAATGCTAAAACTAAGAAACTCCCTGTTCCAGGACCAATAAAACCATCATAAAAACCAATACAAATACTAATAATAATTGCTAGTATTATTTCTTTACTTTTAGAATATTCTTTAACTTGATGCTGTCCAAAATTCTTTTTAGAAAAGGTATAAATTGCTATTATAGTTAAAATTACAAGCAACAAGGGTTTCATAAAATCGTTGCTTACTTTTGTTAGCAGATTTGATCCTAAAAATGCTGCTAAAAAAGAAATAAGTGCCATGACTGACAACAATTTCCAATTCAATTTTACTTTTTTAAGATATTGATTTGCAGCAAAAGCAGTTCCACTAAAAGCTGGTATTTTTAATGACCCAATGATAGAAGATACAGCTAAGTTTGGTAAAAAAATAAGAGCTACTGGGGTTTGGATAAGTCCACCACCACCAACGATTGCATCTACAAATCCTGCACAAAAAGATGCAATACAAAGAATTATAATAACATAAGAGTCCACGATTTTTTATTGAATCATAATCAAGAGGGCATCAAAAATAATTATAGATTGTATTACAAAAATTAAATTCTAACAATATTTGCACCTAGCGCCCTTAGACGTTCGTCAATGCGCTCGTAGCCTCTGTCAATTTGTTCAATATTTTGAATAGTGCTAGTTCCTTTTGCCGAAAGTGCAGCAATTAAAAGTGAAATTCCAGCTCTAATATCAGGCGAACTCATGGTGGTTGCTTTAAGTTGTGATTTAAAATCATGCCCCATAATAACTGCGCGATGTGGATCGCATAGCATAATTTTTGCTCCCATATCTATTAATTTATCTACAAAAAACAAACGACTTTCAAACATTTTTTGATGAATTAAAACATCTCCTCGTGATTGTGTAGCAACTACAAGACAAATACTCAACAAATCTGGAGTAAAACCAGGCCAAGGTGCATCTGCAATGGTCAAAATTGAACCGTCAATATCTGTTTTAACTTCATAACCATCTAAATGTGCTGGAATATAAATATCATCACCTTTTTTCTCTATGGTGATACCCAATTTTCTGAATGTATTTGGAATCACACCTAAATTATCCCACGATACATTTTTTATGGTTATTTCGCTTTTAGTCATCGCAGCTAAACCTATCCAGGAACCAATTTCTATCATGTCAGGTAAAATTTGGTGATTACAGCCAGATAGTGATTCTACACCTTCTATATTAATCAAATTTGAACCAATTCCAGAAACTTTTCCGCCCATTGCGTTCATCATTTTGCATAATTGTTGCAAATAAGGCTCGCAGGCTGCATTATATATTGTTGTTGTTCCCTCTGCAAGTACTGCTGCCATAACTATATTTGCAGTTCCTGTTACAGAAGCTTCATCGAGAAGCATGTATGCTCCTTTGAGTTTACCCTCGGTTTCGACACCATAAAAATGATCTTCTTTATTATATCTGAATTTTGCCCCAAGATTTATAAATCCTTCAAAGTGGGTATCCAATCTGCGTCGACCAATTTTGTCACCTCCAGGTTTAGGGATATATCCTTTTCCGAATCGAGCTAATAATGGTCCTACAATCATGATAGAACCTCTTAAGCTTCCTCCTTCTTTTTTAAAAGCTTCGGTTTCTAGATAGCCAACATTTACATCATCTGCCTGAAAGGTATAAGAACCAGGTGCGTTTTTTTGAATTTTTACACCTAAATTTCCTAGTAGTGTAATAAGTTTATTTACATCAATAATATCAGGAATATTTGTTATTGTAACTTTTTTTGGGGTTAAAAGTACCGCACACAATATTTGTAAAGCTTCATTTTTTGCGCCTTGTGGTGTAACATCCCCTTTTAGCGCAATGCCTCCTTCAATTTTAAAAGTCCCCATAGTATGAATAGCTGTTTAAAGTTAAAAAAAGTCAATAAGTTAGAGTTCTCGATAGTTCACTCAAATTTATTGACTTAAAACTTATTTTAAATATTATTGTTATTGTTGTTTTTAACAAAAGGTTTTTTTCCAGAAATAGGTTTTTTAAAAGCCTGAATTTTTACATTTTTTTGATTATTTAAAAGGCTTTTATTAGACACTTTTTTGTTAGTTCTAATTAAATCTGTGGTTGTAGTTAATTCCTCTTGGCTTTGAATCAAATTTATTTTTCCGCTTGATAATTCATATAAATGTTCAAATATAACAGAATCTTCTACCATATCTTTATTCCAACTCAGATATGATTTTTTCATATGGTTTGCAATAACTTTTATTAAAGCACTTTTCAATTCTCCGTCTTCCCATTTATTTGCAACATCAATCATAATTTTGATATTGTTTCCATAAAAACGATATTTAGGATACTTTTGAGGATAGGCTAAAATATCTGGTTTTAAATGAATTACATCTCTTGTCGGGATTGGATATGGTGAATCAACATCTATTCTAAAATCTGACATGATAAACAATTGATCCCACAATTTATGCTGAAAATCGAGTACATCTCTCAAATGTGGATTTAAACTCCCCATTACTTGTATGATATATTTTGCAGCTTTATTTCGATCTGTTCGATCTTCTATTACTGTTGCCTGATCTATCAATTTTTGTAAATGTCTTCCATATTCTGGAATTATCAAATGTGGTCGTTCGGCATTGTATTCCATATGGAAAACCACATCATTAGCATTTTCTTTAATATATTTTTCAACCATAATTAAAATGAAATTATTCCTTCAACTTTAGATACTTCAAGATATTTTTCTACTACTTTTTCTGGATTTTCCATGGTAAGATTTACAGAAATACTGGTGAATTTTTCAGTCTTCGATTTTTTTGTTACAATTACTGCACCCATATTATCAAAGGCATCTTCGACACTTTTCACTTTAACTTCATCTGTTGGAACTATAAATTTATAAAGATATTCTGATGGCCAAGAAGAGGTGTTGGCTAATTCTTCTTTAAGTCTGTTATAAAATTCTTTAGTTTTTTTATCCATATTATTCTAAATATACGCAAATATACAATTTTAGATTAATCATACTAACATATATTGAAAAGCGATTTTATGAGCTTCAGTTATTTGCTAAACATTATAAATATAAAATATTGGTTTTTTTAATTTTTGAAGATATTATGATTAAAAAATTTAAAAAACTTTTTTAATTTTTTTCTATAGTTTGCTAGATATTAAACATCAAAATCTGAAAATTCAACAACTCTTCAAACAAAATAAAACAGTATATTTGCTTGTATTTAAATAATAAACTTGAAAAAAAACATCGTTGTACTAATTGGAGGACCAGGAACTGGAAAAACTACAATAATTAATAAGCTCATTTCTTTAGGATATTGTTGTTATCCCGAAATTTCAAGGGAAGTTACACAGCAAGCCAAAAACAAAGGAACAGATCAACTTTTTCTAGAAAAACCGCTATATTTTAGCGAATTACTTCTTGAGGGCAGAGTAAAACAATATCAAAATGCACTTTTAGAATCTCATCAATATATATTTATAGACCGCGGAATTCCTGATATAATTGCCTATATGAATTATATTGGTGATAGCTATCCAGAAATTTTTGAAAACATGTGCAATAAATTTAAATATTCAAAAATTTATGCTCTTCCGCCTTGGGAAGAAATTTATGTAAGTGATGATGAACGGTATGAAAATTTCAAGCAAGCATCAGAGATTTATGATCATCTTGTTGAAACATATACTAAATATGGATACAAACTTATAGAAGTTCCTAAAGATACAGTTGATGCTCGCGTAGATTTTATTTTAAAAGATTTGGTTAAAGACGAATAAAACCAACTCAATATTTAACTATTGTATAAAAATTAAGACAAATTTGACTGCTCTCGAAACATTAGAAAAATATTGGCAACACTCCACTTTTAGAACATCTCAAAAAGAAATAATTGAATCTGTTTTAGCTGGAAATGATACATTTGCGCTTATGCCAACTGGTGGCGGAAAATCAATATGTTTTCAAGTTCCTGGTATGATGTTGGATGGAATTTGCCTTGTCATTTCGCCACTTGTAGCTTTAATGAAAGATCAGGTTCAAAATTTACAAAATAGAGGTATCAAAGCCATAGCACTTACAGGCGGAATTTCTGTTGACGAAGTTAGTGACTTACTAGATAATTGTTTATATGGAAATTATAAATTTTTGTATTTATCGCCAGAACGTTTACAAAACGATTGGATTTTAGAACGTGTAAAAAATCTTCCGGTAAGCTTAGTTGCAATCGATGAAGCACATTGTGTATCACAATGGGGACACGATTTTCGACCTGCTTATTTAAAAATTTCAAAACTTAAAGAATATTTTTCTCAAATTTCATTTTTAGCCCTTACTGCCTCAGCAACTGAAAGAGTAAAAGCTGATATAATTACACAACTTAAACTCGAAAATACTCAAGTTTTCACAAAATCATTTGCAAGAGAAAACCTATCTTATATGGTTTTTAAAACAGAAGATAAGTTGTATATGATGGAGCAGATTTTGAAAAAAAATCCTCAACCTTCAATTATATATGTTTCTAATAGAAAATCGTGTGTAGAAGTAGTAAATCAACTTTTAGGTTTAGGGTTTCTAGCAACCTATTACAATGGAGGACTATCATCAAAAGAGAAAGAAAAAAATAGATTGTTGTGGATGAACGAAAAAGTTCAAATAATGGTTGCAACCAATGCCTTTGGGATGGGAATTGACAAAGCAAACGTGAAAACAGTTTTACACCTACAGTTACCTCAAAATTTAGAAAATTATTATCAAGAAGCGGGAAGAGCAGGAAGAAATGGAGAAAAAGCATTTGCAGTATTACTTACAAATCCGTCAGATATTATTAATGCAAATTCGCAATATTTAAGTGTTTTGCCAGATAAAATATTTTTAAATTTAGTATTTAAAAAAATTTGCAATTATTTTCAAATTGCTTACGGCGAGGGTATTGATGAAAATTTTAGTTTCAACATCAATCGATTTTGTGGAAAATATAATTTGCCAACTTTAAAAGTTTATAATTCATTACAATTTTTGGACAGGCAAGGAATAATCAATTTATCTCAAGAATTTTCTGAAAAAGTAATAATACAATTTTTAATTTCATCTAAAGAAGTGATTCGATACAATAGTTTAAACCCAACTGATGCAGAAGTTATTTTATCAATTTTGAGAACAAATCCTGGCATTTATGATTCTCCAACTAGCATAAATATTACGTTGATAGCAAAAAAATCAAATACTGATGAGATGCAAGTTTTAGAAATTTTAAACAAATTACACAAAAAAAAATATATTGAACTGATTACAAAACATAACGATTCGACAATTACATTTAATGAAATCAGGGAGGATGAAAAGACTATAAATAGAGTTGCAAAACATCTTGAGGCTCAAAATAATCTTAAAACCGTACAATTAATGTCTGTTCTTGATTATGTTAAAGATGAAAAAAAATGCAAAAACAGACTGCTGTTGGGTTATTTTGGTGAGATTGTAAAAACTGATTGTGGTGTTTGTTCCAGTTGCATTTCGAAAAATAAAAATAAAAATGATGAAGTTTTAGTTTCTGAAAAAATTATCGAATTATTAAAAACACAAGATTTAAACTCAAGAGATATTCAAAAATTATCTAAATACTCGAAAGACGAAGTTATCTTTGTACTTCAAAAATTGTTAGAAAACAAAACGATTATTATCAAATTAAATAATAATTATTCATTAAAAAAATAAAAAATATTAAATCGATCCCTTATATACTAATGTTAGAATGGAAAAATTAAGAATTGTTTTTATGGGAACTCCCGAGTTTTCAGTAGGGATTTTGGATTCTATTTTAAAAAATAATTATGATGTTGTAGCAGTAGTAACAGCACCAGATAGACCTTCTGGACGTGGTCAAAAAATTAAATTTTCGGATGTTAAGCAATTTGCATTAGCAAGAAATTTAAATATTATTCAACCAACAAATTTAAAAGATGTAGGTTTTTTGAACGAATTAAAAAGCTTAAATGCAAATTTACAAATTGTTGTTGCTTTTAGAATGTTGCCAGAAGCAGTATGGAAAATGCCATCTTTGGGCACTTTTAATTTACACGCATCTTTATTGCCAAATTATCGAGGCGCTGCTCCCATAAATTGGGCAATTATAAATGGAGAAACAAAAACTGGTGTTACCACATTTTTTATAGATGACAAGATAGACACTGGAGCAATGATTTTGAGAAAAGAAATTCCAATTTATGAATTTGAAAATGCTGGAAAATTGCATGACAGACTTATGGTTGTAGGCAGTGAAGCAGTATTAGAAACTCTAAGGTTGATAGAAAATAATACAACTGTTACAACAATTCAAAATAACAACAACGAGTTAAAAACTGCTCATAAATTAAATAAAGAAAATTGCAAAATAGATTTTACAAAATCTGGAATTGAAATTCAAAATTTAATTAGAGGACTTTCACCCTATCCAGCTGCATGGTGCATCATAAAAGATGATACTAATGAATGGAGTGTGAAAATATTTGAATCAAATTTTATTTTAGAAAATCATGATTTACATATTGGTACTATTATATGTGCAAAAAAAGAGTTGAAAATTGCAATCAAAAATGGATTTATTGAGTTGATAAATTTACAATTTCCAGGAAAAAATAAAATGACAACTGCAGAATTATTAAATGGCATGCACTTTTCTGACCATGCAAAAGCTTTATAAACAGGAAAAATAGGAAAAAACTATTGAAAATAGTGATAAATGTAGTCCTTTATCAACAAATTTTAATATTTATTAACAAATTTAGCAAAAAAGCGTCTGAACGCTTGTGTAGTCTGTAAAATCGACTAAATTTGTTTCAATAACAAACATTTAACCAACAATTAATTATTAGTATTATGAACAAATCAGAATTAATCGACGCAATTGCTGCAGACGCAGGAATTACAAAAGCTGCTGCAAAATTAGCTTTAGAATCATTTTTAGGAAATGTAGGTTCTACTTTGAAAAAAGGTGGAAGAGTTTCATTAGTAGGTTTCGGATCTTGGTCAGTATCTAATAGAGCTGCAAGAGATGGAAGAAATCCACAAACAGGAAAAACTATCAAAATTGCTGCAAAAAATGTAGTAAAATTTAAAGCTGGAGCTGATTTAGAAGGTTCTGTAAACTAAACTAAATTTCTCAAAATATAAATTAATCATCAACTTAGGTTGGTGATTTTTTTTTGACTTAACTTGGATTTCTGAAATATTTTTGTAAATTTAATTAAAATTATAACAAGATGATTTCTGAAAAACTTAAAAAAGGTCAGTTACTACTTGCAGAACCATCTATTATTGGTGACATTTCTTTTAATAGATCTGTAATTTTACTTGCTGATTATAACGGTGAAGGATCGGTTGGTTTTATTCTCAATAAGCCTTTAGAATATTGTATAAATGATCTTTTGCCAGAAATAAATGCGTCTTTTGTAATTTATAATGGTGGACCGGTTGAACAGGATAATTTATATTTTATTCATACAATTCCAGATTTAATTCCTAACAGTATAGAAATATCAAATGGCATTTTTTGGGGTGGCGATTTCGAATCTACTAAGAAATTAATAAATAGTGGAAAAATCAATAAAGAGGAAATACGATTTTTTCTTGGTTATACAGGATGGTCTGCAAACCAGCTAGAATCTGAATTAAATGCTAATAATTGGATTGTTACTGCAAATGTTTATAAAAATACTATACTAGAAAAAGCATCAAGTGATTTTTGGAAAGAAAAAATAATTGAACTTGGAGGCGATTACATCATTTGGTCAAATGCACCAGAGAATCCTCATTTAAATTAATTTAAAAGTATTAAAGCATTTAATTTATCTAATAAATTTTGTGCTAGATCAAATTTATACTCTTTTTTTCGATATTTTGTGATGGGTTGAATTCCAAAAATTACATTTGTAATGAATAATTCGTCTGCTTTTTGTAAATCGAAAGGCGAGATTGATTCCTCTACAACTTCTAAATTTTCAATTTTTTTTGCAAGTTGGATTATATTTTTTCTCATAATCCCATTCAAACAACCATCAGAAATTGGTGGGGTTATGAGTTTATTATTTAAAAGCATAAATAAATTTCCGTTTAAGGCTTCTATTACATTTTTTTCATTATTCATCAAAATACAATTCTGAAAACCATTTTCGCTCGCAAAAATACTTCCAGTAATATGTATCATTTTATTCGTAGTTTTTATAGTAGAAAGTATTTGTTTTGATATAAAAAAATCTTTGTACAAGTCGACTTCAAAACTAGAATTTAAAAAAGAATAATTCTTATTATCTAAGGGTTCGGCCTGAATTACAAATGATATTGTTTGAGTAGTTGGCAAATAATAACCTCCGTCGTTTCTGAAAACTGTAAAACGTATTCGGGCTTTTTCCTGAATTTTCAACTCATTCACAAGGTTTAATATTTGATTTTCAAGATATTCTATTGTAAAATTAGATGGTATTTTCATTCTGACTAGTCTCATAGAAGCCATCAATCTGAAATAGTGGTCTTCGAAGAAAAGAATTTTATTATTTACAACTTTTAGAGTTTCAAATATACCATCGCCATATAAAAAAGCACGATTTGAATGTGTCAAAAAAGAGTTTGAGTTTTGAATTTCTCCGTTAACATTTATCATAAAAATATCAAATATAAATTATAAGTTTATTGCTTTAAGCAGATCCTATAACGTGTTTTAAATCGGAAACCTGATTTGTCCAAAGTTGTCTAGATTCTTCTAGCTCTTCTTCTAAAGCAAAATCGACTACCATTAATGAAACATCTTTAGTGATTTCGTCCTCAAGAATTCGAAGTTCAAAAAAATATTCAGTATCCTTATTATTCTCATCTAACCATTTAAAACGAATTTTTTCTCCTGATTTTTTTGAAATCAAACGTGCATTTTCTTGAGAATCATCCCACTCGAAAGTGTAAAACTCACCTCTTGAATTTACATTATCTGCAAACCATTCTTGCAAACCCGAGGGAGTTGAAATATATTGATACAACAGTTGGGGCGAAGAGTTTATCGGAAATTCTAATTCGTAGCGTAGTTTTGAAATCATATTTTAATTTTTTGGAAATATATAATTTTTTTTATAAAATTCGTTACATCAAAAAAATATTTTTTTACATTAATTTTTGTGTGGTGTAATATTAATATTATATTTGCACCCGCAATGAAATGTGCATTAATCATGGCGAGGTAGCTCAGTCGGTTAGAGCGCAGGATTCATAACCCTGAGGTCGGGAGTTCAAATCTCCCTCTCGCTACAATATTTATGTTATAGAAATCAACGGTTTAGTTTATGCTAAACCGTTTTTTCATGTATAACATTTTATAGATTTGCATTTAATACATGTTATAGCACACGATTTTCAATTAAACACTTTCAAAAAATTGTCAATTAAGAAGAATTTTTCGATACCAAAAATTTCTTCTGGTGGAGTAGATATTAACAATTGGAGTAAACTTAACGAACAAGAGAAAAAGAATGCTCATACAAAAATTGGTATATTTATTATAGTTATCGTGATTTTGTAACTGGACAATTAACAAGAATGCCAAATATAAAAGGTGG
>JANXVF010000056.1 GCA_025351785.1 Flavobacterium sp. | reverse complement strand
TGGCACCATAAAATAATAAAACTAGATGAAGCTTTAGCAATATTACCAGATAGCGCGGATTTGCAATCCGCGCTCACAACCATTATAAAAACAAATCTAATAAAAAACTACAACTTGTTATCGTTGTAGTTCTTGTTTTATTCTCTTTGTGGGCACGGATTGCAAATCCGCGCCATCTGGGATTGACAATAGAACTTTAACCACATTAACACATGAACTTTACCATACATTGGGATTATTTCATACACATATTGATGGTACAATCAATGACATTAATCAGAAATATACTTTTCAACCAGGACATACTGGTACTCCTAATCCTTTAGGGACAGATAATATTATGAGTTACAATCATGCAATAAGAAAGACAACATGGAAATGGCAATGGGAAATCACAATGAAAACATTAAAAAGAGTTTATGAAAAATAATTTATTAGTAACGATAATTTTCTTTTGTTTTTTATGTTCAGCATGCCAAAATAAAAAAGAGAAAAATATCATTAAACATTTAAAATATAAAATCGCTATGAAAAAGTTTGATATTGAAAGATTTAATAACAAAAAAGGAATTGAAAATGAATTAAGTTATGTTGAAGATGATACTATTGTTACTTTAAAGAGACTCGCAGAAAACAATGACTATTGTGAAATAAAAAAGTCAATTAAAGATAATTTTATCAAAAAAAATGTTTATGACAGTAAAACTCATTTATTGAAATCTGAAGGTAATTTGTTTTATCGTTTTCCTATTGGAAAACATAATTTTTATAATGAAAACGGGGTCTTGACTAAAGAAATTAATTATGACGAAGGTTACACATTTACAGTTAATGATTTTATATCCAAAGTTAAGCAGGAATATAATATTGATTTAAATACTGATGTTAGTAATGTCAATTTTGGAAGGAGTTTATCTAAAAATGGACGATTACCCGTTTATGGAATTTCATTTAAGATTAATGATGAAAAAATTAGGTACATTGAAATTAATGGGATTAACGGAGAAGTAGTAAAAGATGAAATTATCAACTCAGACTAAATTATTAATGAAGAAAGTCATTATAACCAAGAATGTAAATAATTTTTAATATTATGCCAATAAAATATTATCCCTCATTATCTAGTGTTATAACATTAGATGATTTCCCTGAATATTTAGGTTTTATCAAACAAGGTCTCCAAGGTATCTTTGATAAAATTTACATTAAGGATTTTCAAGCTCATATAAGCCCTAGAGGTGAATCTGGCTTTTATGGTCTATCAATTGTTTCCAAAAGGAGATTACAGTTTGAGATCCCGATAGCGCGGATTTGCAATCCGTGCTCACAACGATTATAAAAAGAAATCTAATAAACAAACTACAACTTGTTATCTTTCAAGTTTGTTTATGTTTTCTCTGTTTGCGGGCACGGATTGCAAACATGCGCTATCCGTTGTGAAACATATCTGAACCATTAGAGTGAAATTTAAATTGATAAAACTATTCTGAACTTGATAATGATAATACCTCTTATAGAAAAAATTGATGCGCAAAAATGATTGATACGCAATATTTTATCAATAAAAAAGCCCTTACATTTCTGTAAAGGCTTTCTTGTTTTGCTCCCTCTCTTGGGCTCGAACCAAGGACCCTCTGATTAACAGTCAGATGCTCTAACCAACTGAGCTAAGAAGGAAACTATATTTTGATATAATTATTTCTATTTTTTCGATTTTGTATTCAATTTAATTGCTTCAAAGCGGTTGCAAATATAGTATGTTTTTTAGAGTTTGCAAATAAAATTTTAAAGTTTTTTAAAAGTTTTTAATTTACTTTACAAACCAAGTTTCAATTATCCATTGGTAAATGTCTTTACCAAAAGTTAATGCCATAAGGCTCAACAAGAAAATCATACCTCCTGTTTGAACATTTCCCATTGCTTTTTCACTCAGTGTTTTTCCAGTTATCATTTCAACAATAGTAAAAAGAGCGTGACCTCCGTCGAGTCCTGGAATTGGCAATAAATTCATAAAAGCTAATCCTATTGAAAATAAAGCAATAAATGACCATACAAATTCCCAGTCCCAAGTATTTGGCAACATTCTAGCTATTCCTATAGGACTTTTAACTTGAGTGTAAGCGCCTGTTGCTGGTTTAAAAATTAATTTGAAGCTATCAATATTATAAATTATCTGATTCCAAGACTGACTTACACCTTCTTTTATTGCGTCAAAAACAGGCAATTTGTTTACTACCAAATATGAATTGTTTTTGATTTCGTCAAATTGAATTCCTAATTTTCCTGATTTATTCACTTTAGAAATTACATCAATTATGGTATTATCACGCTTTACTTTTAATAAAATATCTTTTTGCTTGTTTGCTATTAATTGCTTTTTAAATTCTAAATTAGTTAACTTTCCGTTGGCTGAAATTATAATATCATTAGCTTTTAAAGACTTATTTTTCATTGCGTCTTTAATTTTCATGTCAGATAGTTTGTAATCTTCGTTCATAAATACTGAATTTCCGCCAAAATCTCCGTTTTTATCAACTATAGCTTCAATCAAAGTGTCTTTGCTATTTCGATTTATCAATAAGTTTATGGTCTTATTTTTGCTTTTTGTGGCTTCAAATAGTACCTCATCATAAAACTTAAATTTCTTATCGTTTACTCCTATTATTTTATCAAACTTTTTTAAATTAATTTTTTTAGGATCGGTTATCGAATCAACAAAAATTTTATCTAATTCTATTCGGGCTTGAACAAAGTTTTTACCTTCTTTTTTTATTATTTGTCCTTTCTGCTCATCTGTTAAATGAAGTTTTACCTCTTTCCCATTTCGGTTTAAAATAACGTCATCACCAAACAGGATTCCCATTACAGCATATTTAAAATCTGGAAAAAATTTCCCATCGATTGAAACAATTTTATCACCATTTTGAAAACCAACATTATGACCAACTTCGCCAAAAGCTAATCCATTTTGCTGAATTTTTTCGGACGATATATATTTTTGACCTACTGTAGAAAACATCACTGCATATATTGTTATTGCCAATACAATATTTACAAATATGCCGCCAAGCATTATTATTAATCGTTGCCACGCTGGTTTTGAACGAAACTCCCACGGTTGAGGTTCTTGTTTCAACTGTTCGGTATCCATACTTTCGTCTATCATTCCTGATAGTTTTACATATCCACCTATGGGTAACCAACCTATTCCCCACTCTGTATCTCCAATTTTTTTCTTGAAAAGTGAAAATCCAGCGTCCATAAAAAGATAAAACTTTTCTATTCGTACTTTAAATATTTTTGCTGCTATGTAATGTCCAAATTCGTGAAGTATAACTAATACTGATAATATAAAAATAATCTGAGCTAATTGTATCATTTACTATGTAATGTAATTTTTAGTTTAAAAAGCAAAAGTAAGGTTTTCACCTTACTTTTTATCAATTATCTTGCCGATGATTATTTTTTTATAATTTTTTTATGATATGTCCCATCTGCAGTTTTAATTTCAACAAAATGTACTCCTGATGATAATGAAGTTACGTTTATATCTAGTGTATTACTCTCTAAAACTATTTGACCAAGACTGTTATAAATTGTAGTTTTTTCTATTTCAATATCTGACGGTTTTTGTATATGTAAAATGTTTGCTACAGGATTTGGATACATCATAATTGCTTTTTCTAATTCAAAATTAGATTTTCCTAATGTAACTAGATTGTTGTTTGAAATTAAATCTTTGTTGATATCAAAATCGACACTTGCAATTTCAAAAGGCACATTTACAATAAACTCTTCTCCGTTTGTTGTATTGTTAACTACAATATCAAAAATAGCTCCGTTTGCATCATATAATCGAATTGGCAAAGGCATTTCAAAATAAGATACACTTGGGTCAGATTGCGTTTGATTTACTGTGATTTTTACTTGTCCTGTGCCCCAGTTTTGAGCTGTAATGTTATAACTTGGAAAGCCTTGATTGTAAACCCAATCGTTAAAAAACTCGGTTAAACTTTGACCATAAGTAGCCTCTAAATGCGATTTTAAATCGGTGGTAACTGCATAACCGTATGCTAAATTTGTATCTGAAAGATAATCTCTCATAGCTTGAAAAAAAGCTGTGTTGCCTAGTTTAAATCGCAACATGTTTATAACCATAGCACCTTTATTGTAGGTCAATCTGTTGCTAAAAATTCTATTTACATTTGTGGCTTGAGTATCTGTTAAATAAATTGCTCCTGCAGGTTGACTTGTTACATAGTCAACCATATTAGTTTTATCTGCAACAAAAGCATCATTCCCATCAAAATTTTCAATCACCATCGAAGCTAGGTATGTAGCAAAACCTTCGTTTAACCAAATATCTTTCCAGGTGCCACAAGTTATTTTATCTCCAAACCATTGATGTGCCATTTCATGAGCAATTAATTGTCTTTCAAAACCTACCATAAATGAAACTGTAGTATGCTCCATACCGCCGCCCCAACCAAATTGAGCATGACCATATTTTTCGTTATGAAATGGATAAATTTCGAATAAACTGCCGTATAAATCCAAAATTTGTGGCGTTACATCTAAACTAGATTGCACCGACGAAAAATCTTCTGGATAGATATAATTTATAACAGGAAACGTGTTGGGAGCAGTACCCGAAATTTGATTGTAAACAACATAATCAGTAACCGACATGCAAATTAAATAAGCAGGAATTGGATAGTTATGATGAAAATGTGTGATTTTATTTGCCCCAACAATAACTGGTGCTTCTGGCTCTACTCCGTTTGAAACTGCTATATATTGGGATGGAGCAGTAATAAAAACATCTATCGAATTTATTTTATCATTTAAATCTTGTTTGCATGGCCACCAATCTCTAGCACCAAAAGGTTCAGACAAGGTATATAATGTTTTGCTTCCGTTTGATCGAGTTTCTGTAGTAAAAGCTCTAAAACCATTTACAGGTGGTGCTCCAGAATACATAACTTCTACTGTTGCTGCAGTTCCTGCAGTTTGGGTTGCGGGTAAAGTAATAACAAGCTCGTTGTTTGCGTTTTGGACAAAAGTTAAAGCCACACCTCCTTTTTTTACAGAGCTAACTGTTAGTTGATTTGCCAAATCAAAAGTTAATGTTGACATATTTGTTACCGCGGTGAAAGTAGTTGTTACCTTTCCTGTTATTAAATAAACCGCAGGATTAACTGTAAATTCTAGTTTGTGATAGGTAATATTATAATTTTGGGTATTGGGGTTTATTGCTAAATTCATGAGCTTAGAAGCCGATTTCATCTCGATTTTAGAAATATCAGTGTCGCTTTGAGCTTTTTGGGCAAAAGTCAAGCTAAAAGAAAGTATAAAAATAAACAAGTATGATTTTTTCATAATAATTTTAATTTTTTACGAATATAATATATTTTTGAATAGTACTACTATAACCTTCTGTCAAAATTAATGTAATAATCTAATAACTATGACATTAGTTGAATTTATTATCTTTTTTTTATCTTATGTTTATAAAAATCAATTTCATAAATTTGTCAACATTAAAAATTAAAATTCTATGTTACAAATAGCCTTTATAAGAGAAAATCAAGAGAAAGTAATTACGGCTTTGGCAAAACGAAATATGGATGCTAAAAGTCTTGTAGATGATGTAGTTCAAATCGATGAAAATCGTAGAAATACACAGGTAGAAATGGATACAATTCTTGCTGAATCAAATAAATTATCAAAAGATATAGGCGATTTAATGAAATCGGGCGAAAAAGCAAAAGCAGAAATCTTGAAATTAAAAACTGTTACACTTAAAGAAAAAAGTAAAGAAGCTGCTGATAGATTGGAGATTTTAACAATCGATTTGACAAATAAGATGTATTTATTGCCAAATCTTCCTGCCGATATAGTTCCTTTTGGTAAAACTCCAGAAGAAAATTTGAATATTTATGAAGCTGGCGACATACCAAAACTTCATGATGGTGCTTTGCCACACTGGGATTTAGTCAAAAAATATGATATTATCGATTTTGAATTGGGCGTTAAAATTACCGGTGCTGGTTTTCCTGTTTATAAAGGAAAAGGTGCTAAGTTACAACGTGCTTTAATTACTTATTTTTTAGATAAAAATACCGAGGCTGGATATCTAGAATATCAGGTGCCGCATTTAGTAAACGAAGCTTCGGCATATGGAACCGGACAGTTACCAGACAAAGAGGGACAAATGTATCATGATGCAACTGACGATTTATATTTAATACCAACAGCCGAGGTTCCTGTAACTAATATTTTTAGAGACGTTATTTTGAACGAAAACCAATTGCCAATTTTATGTACTGGATATACACCTTGTTTCAGGCGAGAAGCTGGTTCATATGGTGCTCACGTAAGAGGATTAAACCGTTTACATCAATTTGATAAAGTAGAAATTGTTCGTGTAGAGCATCCCGATAATTCATACAAAGCATTAGACGGAATGGTAGATCATGTAAAAGGAATTTTAGAAGAATTAAAATTACCATACCGAGTTCTTCGCCTTTGTGGTGGCGATATGGGTTTTGCATCAGCATTAACTTATGACTTCGAAGTGTTTTCGACTGCTCAGGACCGATGGTTAGAAATTTCATCAGTATCAAACTTTGAAACCTTTCAGGCAAACCGATTAAAATTACGATTTAAAGATAAAGATGGTAAAAACCAATTAGCTCACACACTCAACGGAAGCTCACTTGCTTTACCAAGGGTTTTAGCAGGAATTTTAGAAAATTATCAAACTCCAGATGGCATTGTAATTCCTGAGGTACTGCGCAAATATACAGGCTTTGATATTATAAATTAAACGTTAATAAAATATAAAAAGGAATTGATTTATTTCAAAATGTGTTACTTTGGTATGTTATTTTATCATATTGTGTTATGCGTAATTTTTTAGCTTTATTCTCAATCATATTTTCGTTTTTTGCATGTGCTCAAAACGAACAGTTGGCACAGAATTATTTTGACAGAGGCGAGTTTGAAAAAGCTCAAATTAGTTATGACGAATTACTTAAATCCCAACCCAATAACTTTAGTTTTTTTCAGAAAACTATCGAGTGCGATCAGCAATTATTGCAATATGATAAAGCTGAAAAAGCTATTCAAAATCAATTTGAAAAATACAATTTAAGCAGTTTACTGATCGAATTAGGATACAACTATCAACTTCAAAAAAACACAGAAAAAGCTACAAAATATTACAATCAAGCTTTAGACAAAATTCGTAAAAATCCGAACGAAGTTTATAATATAGCTGGTAGTTTTGAACGAAAAGCTTTAATAGATTTTGCGCTTCAAGCTTATGAAATAGCATTAAATTTAGAACCAAAATTTAATTTTAATTTCCAGATGGCATTACTTTATGGTCAGAAAGGAAATATTGATTTAATGATTGATAAATTCTTGACCGAATCTTACAACAATCCTCCAACTCTTTTAATGATTCAAAATCAGCTTTCTCATTTTATGATTGATGATGCTAATCAAACATTTATAGAAGCTTTACGAAAAGCCATTCTTATTAAAATTCAAAAAACTCAAGATGTGTTTTGGAATGAATATTTAAGCTGGCTATTTGTGCAACAAAAAGAATATTCTAAAGCTTTTATTCAGGAAAAGGCAATTTATAAACGAAATCCCGAATCGTTTTCGAATATTGTAAATTTAGGACAGCTTGCTATTGAAGAAAATGATGAAGAAGCAGCAAAAGAAATATTGGGATTTGTACTCGAAAATACTAAAGATTTGGATTTGCAAATACAATCAAATACATATTTGACCGAACTTAAAATTAAAAATGCACAGGAAAAAGACTATCCCGAAATAAATTTAGAATTAGACAATCTGATTAAGCAATTTGGCGTAAGCCCTTACACATTGGGATTGCTAAAACTAAAGGCTCACTTTGTTTCTTTCAATTTAAAAAAAGCTGAAGAAGGAAAAACAATTTTAAAGAATGCTTTAGAAATGCCCTTAAAACCAAATGAAACAGCAGTAATAAAAATGGAATTGGCTGATATTTTGTTGTTTGAAGAAAAATTTAATCAAGCTTTGCTTTACTATTCACAAATTGAAAACGAATCAAACAATAATCCAATTGGGCAAGAAGCCAGTTTAAAAATTGCTAAAACAAGCTATTATAAAACAGATTTTGTTTGGGCAGAACATCAGCTAAAAGTTCTAAAATCAGCTTCGACCCAACTCATTGCAAATGATGCGCTCGATTTGTTTTTATTGTTAAACGATACAAAAGCTGAAGATTCTCTTCAAGTTGCTTTAAAGAAATTTGCTAGAGCCGATTTTTTATTGTTTCAAAATAAAAACCAAGATGCGCTTTTAGCCTTTCAAGCTATTTTGAAAGAGCATAAAACCGAAGATGCGATACAACCTGTAACGCTTTTAAGAATAGGTAAAATTTATGAAAAGCTGAACGATTTCCCCCAAGCTTTAAGCAATTATAAACAAATTATTGATCAATATAAAGAGGCAATTTATGTAGATGAAGCAGAATATTTTTCGGCAGAAATTTACAATAAACTAAACGAAACCGAAAAGGCAAAACCACTTTATGAAGAGCTAATAATGCATCACGAGGATAGCATTTATTTTGTTGAAGCCCAGAAAAAATACAGAAAAATTAGAGGCGACAAAGAAATTTAACGGCGATTGCTGAAACTAATTTTTATTCCAACCATTCATCAACTTATAATTTTATGATATTATACAATGTAACTATAAACATTCAAGAAAGCGTTCATGATCAATGGATTAATTGGATGCAAACCAAGCATATTAATGACGTTTTAGCAACAGGAAAATTCACTTCGGCTCGAATGGTAAAGGTTTTAGTTGAAGAAGAAATGGGCGGAGTAACTTATGCCATTCAATACACAACTGATAGTAAAGAAACGTTACAACGTTATTATGATGAAGATGCGCCAAGATTAAGAGAAGAAGGAAGCCGTCTTTTTGGAGATAAAATGCTAGCTTTTAGAACAGAACTTGAAGTAATATCTGAATTTTATCAAGTAAATTAATTTTTTGAATGTATAGAAATACTACTTCAAACAAGAGAAGAAAACTATAAGAAATACTGATAAGCATTTTTAAATTATCAAAATTAAAACGCTATTGTGTTGCATTAGATTTTTTGAACAGATACAACAAATTAAAATTTTAGGAGTTAGCCTTTTTTTATGATTTGATTGATAATTTTGAATTGATAAAATAAAAATAAGCTGTTATATAGAAACAAACATTAGCCACCAAGTGCCTTCGAGGCAAAAATAAGAAATTAAAATAGCGAGATTGCTTCGTGCCTCGCAATGACTATGGAAAAAGTAAAAGCCAAAAAACACCTCGGACAACATTTCTTAAAAGACGAATCTATCGCCAAAGCCATTGCCGATTCACTAAATCTTGAAGGATATGATGATTTATTAGAAATTGGTCCTGGAATGGGAGTTCTAACCAAATATTTGTTAGAAAAACCAGTGAATACCTATGTAATTGAAATCGATGCCGAATCGGTTACTTATTTAGATGAAAATTTTCCAAAATTGAAAGATAAAATCATTTCCAAAGATTTTTTAAGATACAACATCAACGAAACTTTCGAGGGAAAACAATTTGCCATCATTGGAAATTTTCCGTATAATATTTCAACTCAAATAGTTTTTAGAACATTAGAGTTTCGAAATCAAATACCAGAATTTGCTGGAATGTTTCAAAAAGAAGTTGCCGAACGAATTTGCTCTAAAAAAGGCAGTAAAGTTTACGGAATTTTATCTGTTTTATCACAAGCATTTTACGATGTAGAATACTTGTTTACTGTTGATGAAACTGTTTTTATTCCGCCACCAAAAGTAAAATCTGGCGTAATGCGCATGCGAAGAAAAGAAAATTACACTTTGCTTTGTAATGAAAAAATGTTGTTTACGGTTGTAAAAATGGCATTTCAACAACGTAGAAAAACAATGAGAAATAGTTTAAAATCATTAAATTTGTCCGATAATTTGAGAGAAGATAAAATTTTTGATCTTCGACCAGAACAATTATCTGTAGAACAATTTATAGAACTTACCCAAAAAATAGAAGCCAATGCAATTTAAAATCAGCAAAGAACTTTTAGTTCAAATTGAGCAACTCATTCACGATAAAAACGATAAGGAATTAAAAGTTTTATTGAATGATTTGCACCATGCTGATATTGCCGAAATTTTCGATGAATTAACCATTGATGAAGCAGTTTATATTTTTAATATTCTTGATAGTGAAATTACATCTGAAATTCTTCTTGAATTAGAAGACGACATTCGTGAAAAAATCTTACACGGTCTTTCTGCTAAAGAAATTGCAGAAGAATTAGACGAAATGGATACTGATGATGCTGCAGACATTATTGGAGAATTATCTCAAAGCAAAAAAGAAGAAGTAATATCGGAACTAGAAGATGTAGAACACGCTAAAGATATTGTCGATTTGCTTCGATATAACGAAGATGAAGCGGGTGGATTGATGGGAAAAGAACTTGTCAAGGTAAACGAAAACTGGAATGTGCTGACCTGTGTAAAAGAAATGCGTCATCAAGCAGAAAATGTTACTCGAGTGCATTCGATATATGTTGTGGATGACGAAAATAGACTTAAGGGAAGGTTATCTTTAAAGGATTTATTAATTACATCAACCAAAACTCAAATTAGCGAAGTTTACATAAAAAAAGTAGATTATGTAAAAGTGCATACTCCAAATGTAGAAGTCGCAAGAATAATGCAAAAATATGACCTCGAGGCAATTCCCGTTGTAGACGATTTAGGTCGACTAGTTGGTAGAGTTACAATTGATGATATTGTAGATGTTATAAAAGAAGAAGCCGACAAAGATTATCAAATGGCCGCAGGTATAACTCAAGATGTAGAAGCTGGAGATACCGTTTTTGAAATGATTAAGGGTAGATTGCCTTGGCTTTTAATTGGTATGATAATAGAAATTGTAGCTTCATTTGTATTAAAAGGAAACCAATCAGCATATACTAAATTTTCAACACTCTTTATTTTTGTTCCTTTACTTTCAGCAACAGCAGGAAATATTGGTGTTCAAGCTTCGGCAATTGTAGTTCAAGGATTAGCAAATGGATCATTAAAAGAATTTAGTAAAAATTATTTCAAAAAAGAATTGCTTGTTGCTATGGTTTCTGGAACAATAATTTCTTTATTTTTATTAATTTTTCATTCTATAGTATATCAACAGTATTTGGTTGGGTTTGCAATTTCAATCTCAATTATTGTTGTAATTCTATTTGCAGCAATGCTTGGCACCTTAGTTCCATTATTTTTACACAAAAATAAAATTGATCCAGCTATTGCAACAGGACCATTTATTACAACTACAAACGATGTTTTTGGGATTATTATTTACTTTGCAATCGCACGTTTAATTTTAGGTTATTAACACCTCTTATGATAAATATACATTCCTTTTAAAACAATAATTACAAAACACTTTTCATAAAATATGGGATTATTTTATCTAAACAATCGTCAACAGGTTCAAAAGAATAATCTAACAATTTCACAATTTTTTCATTTGATAGTTTAACTTTACTAGATAAAGATATTGTACTTTGTCTTGAAATTTTGCGCTTGGTTCTAAAAATTTTACTCAAAACCCAGTCTATACGCCATGCTATATTTAAAATCCATGGTTTAGCATTTAATGATGGATTCTTAGCGCCCATTTTTTTTGAAATTGTTGCAATAATATCTTTAAATGTTCTGTTTTCTGAAACTAAAATAAACCGTTCTCCGTTTACATTAGAGTTCATGAGCAAGAGCATAATAGTTACAACATCATTTACGGCTACATATCCTGTAATCCCTTTGGTATAAAAAGGAAATCCTCTTTTTATTGCACTAAAAAAAGCGCCACTTCCATTTTTCCAATCTTCGGTTGTTGTGGCTATTCCAAATATTACAGCAGGATTTACTATTACAATCGACAAGCCTTCTTGGTGAGCCCGCCATACTTCCATCTCGGCACCATATTTTGAAATAGCATAATCACTATGTTGTTTTTCAGGATTCCAGTCATTTGATTCAATGATAATTTTTTCGCCCGGAAAAGGTTCGCCCAAAGCAGCAATAGAACTCATATGGCAGAGTTTTTTTACTTTTTTTGCAATACAAAAATTAACGATGTTTGCAGTTCCTTCAATATTTGTTTTTCGCAAACTATCTTCATCATTAGGGTCAAATGATATTTTAGCAGCACAATGATATACAAAATCAATGTCTTGAAAAGCAATTTCGAGTGATGAAATATCTAGAATATCAGCTTTTATCCATCTAATTTTTGAAAAATGATTTAAACTTTCTAACGTTTCAAAAAGTGATTCTGTTTTTTTGATATGTTTTTCATTTCTGTAAATAGCACAAATTATATCTTCTGTTTTTGATAAATGAAGAAGCAAATGAGCACCTACTAATCCTGTTCCACCGGTTACTAAAATCATATTGTAAAGATACAATTTTTGATAAGAAGCCACAAAAACACTTACCATATTTAAACAAAACTTGAAAATCTAAATTAGAAAATCTAAAATCTAAAAGTTATATTTGTGCAAATTATATTCAAATGAAAAATTTAATAGCCGAACTTCAGTGGCGTGGACTTATTCATGATGTTATGCCTGGAACAGAAGAGCAACTTCTAAAAGAAATGACTACGGCATATATAGGTTTTGACCCTACTAGCGATTCCCTACATATTGGGAGTTTAGTACCTATTATTCTATTAGTACATTTAGAAAATTTTGGTCATAAAGCTATTGCATTAATTGGTGGAGCAACAGGAATGATAGGAGATCCATCAGGAAAATCTGACGAGAGAAACTTACTGGATGAGGTTACTTTAAATAAAAATATAGCTGGTATAAAAACTGTTTTAAGTCGTTTTTTAAACTTTAATTCATCCGAAGCAAACGCTGCACTTCTAGTTAATAATTATGATTGGATGAAGGATTTTTCGTTTATCAACTTTGCTCGAGATGTAGGAAAACGAATTACTGTGAATTATATGATGGCAAAAGATTCTGTAAAAAAACGACTTGCTGCTGATGGCGAAGGAATGAGTTTTACAGAGTTTACCTATCAATTGATACAAGGTTATGATTTTCATCACCTTTATAAAACGTACAACTGTGTTTTGCAACTTGGTGGCAGTGATCAGTGGGGAAATATTACAACTGGAACAGAATTAGTTAGAAGAATGAATGGTGAAGGTGCAAAAGCATTTGCATTGACTTGTCCTTTGATTACAAAAGCAGACGGGAGTAAATTTGGTAAAACTGATGGTGGCAATGTTTGGCTTACCGCCGATAAAACTTCGGTTTATAAATTTTATCAATTTTGGCTAAACACAACCGATGTTGATGCAGAAAAATATATCAAAATTTTTACATTTTTAAATCAAAATATTATCGAATCTTTACTAGAAGAACAAAGCCAAGCGCCACATTTAAGAGTTTTACAACGTAGGCTAGCGAGCGAAGTTACTACTTTTGTTCACGGGGAAGATTCTTTAAACAAAGCAATTCAAGCTTCTAATATATTATTCGGAAATGCATCAGAAACAGATTTAAAACAATTAGATGAAACTACATTTCTCGAAGTTTTTGACGGAGTTCCTCAAGCTGAAATTTTAAAGCAAGATATTAAAAATGGTGTTAATATTGTTGCAGTTTTAAATGAAAAATCTCATTTTTTTAAGTCAAATGGTGAAGCCAGACGCGCATTATCTGCAAATTCTATATCTGTAAATAAAATTAAAGTAGCCGAAGACTATAATCTATCTGATAAAGATTTGATTAATAATAAATTTGTGTTGTTGCAAAGTGGTAAGAAAAACTATTTTATTATAAAAGTAATTTAATTTTTAAACCACCATTAAATTGCAACCTCTAATATCAGAATTATCAAAACGTCCCAATACTTCAAACGAATTGTTGGGATATTTTTTTCCTAAATCTTGAGTTGCTATAAAAGAGCAAGAATTAATATTTGCTAAGTCAATAACATTTATACCACCGGTTTTTTTTGTTCCTACATAAGACAAAGCATCTTCGGTATCTCGAATCAAAATTGACATCCAGTTAGGACATTCAAATACTCCGTTTCCTAACGAGTATGCTTGCGACAACAATTCGGTCATTCCATACTCTGAATGAATGCTAGAAACTCCAAATCCGAGGCAAAGTATCTGATGTAAATCTTCTCTAATTATTTCTTTACGTTTGCCTTTCATTCCTCCAGTTTCCATAATTATGGTATTTTTTAATTGAAATTTGTGGAGCTCTATTAAATCTAATAAGGCGTAGGTTACTCCTATTAAAAGTATATTTTTTCCAGAGGCATCTAACTTTATTAACTTCTCAATTAACTCACTATAATTATTCAAATAAAAGCCACTTTCAGCATCATTAGTTAATTCTATTAAGTCTTTTACCATATATATTAAAGACGATCCTTCGCGCTCTAAATAGCTTGGGAGCAATGCTAAAACAACAAAATCCTCAATATTTCCGTAGAAATTTGCAAACGCTTTTCTATAACTTTGCTCATATAAAGTAATATCGGTAACTAAATGCTTGCTAGTAATAATTCCGGTTGTACCGCTACTTGTAAATGTTTCTTGAATTTGGTTTTGAGTTGAAACAACTTCATGAGTTTTAAAAAACTGAATCGGTAAAAAAGGAATGTGTTGTAAAGATTTAACATTATGCACATTAACTTTTAACAACTCACAAAATTGATTGTAAACAACATTATTTTGATGTTGAAAACGAAACACTTTGAGTGCCATTTTTTCAAATTGCTTATGAGATGAAATTGTAAATATGACTTCGGGCGTAATCAATTGAATTTTTTTACAAAAGTACTAAAAATAAAAAAGCTCCAACTTAAATTGGAGCTTTTAGGTATTTTAATAATTAATTATTGAATAACTAATTTTCTTGTAGCAGTGTTTCCTTCCTCGGTAATTTTCACTAAATAAACACCTGAATTTAAATTACCTACATTGATTGAAGTATTTGATGTTGTAGCATTCAAAACCTGTTTTCCAAGAATATCAAATATAACTACATTTCTTTCAGAATTCGAATCAGTTGTAATAAATAAAGTTCCGTTTGAAACTGGATTTGGATAAACTTTTAAACCTGCAATTGCACTGTTTTGATTAACAGTTAATAATTGAGCTGTTGTTGTAGAAACTCTTAACTCGTCTACAATCATTGTAGGAGTTGTTCCTGCAGCATCTTGTCTGAATATAAATCCACCTAGATCTGCAATTGGAGTAGTTTGAACTTGAGACAAAGTTGGAGGAGTTGCAGCATTAAATGTTGAAAGGTTTGGATTTATCCAAGCGCTAATCGTGCTATTAGAAAAATCATATCCCATTATTACAAAAATAACATCGCCTACGTTTCTTGTTGTAGCGTCAAAGTTTGTAGTAGTACTTGCTCCATCTAAACCAAATTGATAAGTAGTTGCACCTGTTTTGTTTAAAAATAATCTTGATTTATAGGCTTGTGTAGCAGAAGTTAAAGATGCAAAATATGTTAAAGCTGTAGCTCCTGTTACATTTGTCATATCAGTTACATTCATAATAAATGAAGCGTAAATAGTTCCTGTAGTTGCGTCTGTGTATGGCGTAAAACAATCTATTCCAGCACCCGAAAATGATTCTGAATTACCTGAAGATGCAAAACCAGGATAAGTTAAACTTCCTGCAACAGCAAGAATATTATCTCCAGTATTTACATTTTGCCAGCTTTGTGATGCTCCTAATGATGAACCAACTGTATATGGAAAGGAATCAGCAAAAGGTAAAGGATTTACAGCTTTACAATCGGCAGCAAAAACCGTCAAAGGGTAAGTACAAACTCCTTTAGAAACGTTTACTGTAATTTGAGTTCCTTCGGTAATATTTGAAATAATAATGTTTCCTGCGGCAACGGTGTTTGGATTATCGCCACCAACAGTTCCAGAAGTAGATGTCACTGTATATCCGCCACCACCTGCACCTGTATAAGGAATTGTAGCAGTGTAAGTATCTATTGCAGGAGTTACTGTATCGCAAGCTGTTGTCGCTGACCCGAATGCAAAAGTACAAGCTGGATTATTATTAATAACTTTAACATCATCAATTCTAATTTGACCTAAAGTTGTTGGCATAGAAAAACGTAGCGAGAGTGTTGAAGATGCTGGCAAAATTCCTCCAGGTATAGATACTAAAGCCCAAGATGCACTTGTATTGTTTGTAAAAGGAATAGCAGTCCAGGTTGGAGTAGTAGCACTTGCATTAGTACTAAATTCTAAAACTACTTGAACTGTAGCAAAAAGAGCAGTTAAATAACCAAAAGATAATTGGATGTTAGCTGAACTGTAGGTAGAAGTGTTGATTCCATCAATTTGAAAATATTTTCCTGCAGTTGCAGATAAATAAGCGTTGTTACCTTGTGAAGCACCTGCATAAGTACCCGTTGCAGAAGTAGGTCTGATGTCGCCAGTACCAGTATAAACTATAGGAGCTGCATTTTGAAATCCAGTATGAGCAGTAATTACTGGGTAAGGACTTGTTGTAGGTGTAGTTCCCATGTTCTCAGAATAGATAGTTTGTCCAAAAGAAAAACTAGCTACCGTTAGTAGTAATAAAGAGTAAATTTTTTTCATGTTTTAAAAATAAAATTAGTCCACAAATATACAGACTATTTTTAAATTTAAAAATTATCAAAGTAAAAAAAAGGTTAAATTAATTGAATTACAACTATTTGACTATTAATTTTCTAGTTGCACTAGCCTCTTCTTCTTTTATTTGAATGATATAAACCCCTGGAGAAAGATTTCCAATAGATAATTCCTTTGAGCTTACTGTAGCTTGTAAAACTTTTTTACCTAAAACATCAAAAATAGTAACTTCTTTATCTTCAGATGATTTTGAAGTAATATAAATCTTACCATTGCTAACTGGGTTTGGATAAAATCCAATTCCGTCAGTTGTTAAATCTTGGCTTTTGCTAGATTTATCCTGCTGTGAAAACACCGTAGCAGTGCATAATAAGAGGCAAAATATGGTAATATAAAAGTAATTTTTTTTCATTTCAGTAGGTTTGGAATAACAAATATATAAACTTTATTTCAAATAGTATGCCAGTAAACAAAAAAAATCCCTTGTTAAAGGGATTTTTAACTATTTAAACAGTAACCTATATTATTTCTTAATTATTTTATAAGAGTTTGATACTTGCCCTTGATTTACAACAACAACATAAACTCCAGAATTATAATTAGACCCAAATTCAAAACTATTAATTTCACTATAATCAGCTGTTTTAGTTTCAATAGTTCTTCCAGTAATGTCGTATATTGATATTTTTATTTCATCTGATGAAGATGATACAAAATTGATTCTAAAAGTACTTGCAAATGGATTTGGATAAATTCTTGTTTCATTAAAATTAGTTGAAATCGATTGTGTACTTAAAGTTAAATCTGAATCTGAAAAATCTGCACCAGTTGCCGCTATTGAAGTCGTTGCTGGACGATAATCTAATCCTGTGTATATTAATGCACTTGATGTATTGTAAGGATTTATTAAAATACCAGCATTAGTTGCAACAGTAGAATTATTATTTGAACTATACCAAGCATTGATATCAAAACTAGGGTTATTTCCAGATGCATTTACATAAACAGTTTTAGAAGTTGTAGTAATTCCGGCTAAAATATTGTTTTTGTATTTCAATGTGTTATTCAATGCATTAGTTTCTGTAGTAACTCCATCTATATTTAATCCTTCAAGAAAATCTAAAAAGATAGTATTGTAAATTTTTAAATGTGTATTTCTTCTTAAACGAGCTCCTCTTTTATATCCAGAAGCTAAAGTTCCCCCATTTGGCAGGGTCAATCTATAAGTTGGACCAACCAAGGTACAGTTTGTGAATCTAGCACTTGTATAAGGTGATACAGCAGAACTTGTAGCATTATTATCAGATTCAAATCCTTCTGAAGTTGAAACTGACGGATTATCAGAAATTTGCGGGTCTCTAATCCCTAAAGCAAATTGAACATAACCGCTGTAACCATTATCTGTATCAAAATCATCGTCTAATCCTCGGTAAGCAACAATATGTTTACAATTTACAGTGCCACCAAACCATTCAAAAGAATCATCGTTTGCAAAAGAAACTTGCACATTATCGATAGTTGTTAATCTACCAACTGCTCCAAAAGTTAATCCGTTTATTTCTTGATTTGGAGCATAAATATAACCTCCAAACTCGATACGAACATATTTCAACATTCCTGAATTATCATCATCATCTGGAGTAGTCCCTCCACCAAATTCAGTATCCGAAGACGCAGCAATTCCTTCTATATTATTTACACCATTGTTAATATTATATGATGCTTTTCCTAGTAAAATAACACCTCCCCAATCACCTTTGTTTCTAGCTCCAGGAGCATTATCAGAGGTGAACACAATAGGGCTTGTTGCAGTTCCTACTGCAATAACTTTGGCACCTTTTGTAACAAATAAGCCTGCACCTACTGCTGTGTGGTCTGCTCGAATTATAACACCTGCATCAATCGTTAGAGTAGCATTGTTTTTTACATAAATTTGATTTCTTAAATAATAGGTGTTTCCCGCAGTCCAATGAGTATCAGAAGTTATGTTTGAATTAACATCTACATTTGGTGTTGGATAAACCGCATTTTGAGGGTCAAACTCTGTCCAGTTGTCTGTCCACATTGCTGTTGGTGCAGGTGCAAAAGCACCTCTGTAAGCTACTGTTGTTATTGCAAGACAGCCAATATGGGTTGATGGATCAGTGTCATCACAATCGCTACCTAAAGTAGTAGTGCTGTAACCTGTTGGGGTATTAGTAGTATTGAAAACTACTGTTCCTGCGTCATAACCGTCTCCGTCAGCATCTACATAATAAGTAGTTCCACTTGAGAAAATATCAGTAAAATCAGCTCCAGATAATGCAATTGAACCTGTTGCTGGACGATAATCCAATCCTGTATAAATTAATGCATTTGAGGTATTGTAAGGATTTGTCAAAATACCGGTATTAGATGCTACAGTTGTATTATTATTAGCAGCATACCATGTTGATATATTAAAACTAGGGTTGTTTCCAGAAGCATTTACATAAACAATTTTAGAGGGTGTAGTTATTCCAGCTAAAATATTATTTTTGTATTTCAATGTATTATTAAATGCATTAGTTTCTGTAGTAACTCCATCTACATTTAGACCTTCAAGAAAATCTAAAAAAACAGTGTTATATATTTTTAACTGCGAATTTCTTCTTAAACGAGCACCTCTTTTGTATCCGGAAGCTAAAGTTCCCCCGTTGGGTAAAGTCAATCTATAGGTTGGACCAACTAAGGTACAGTTCGTAAAAATTGCACTTGTGTAAGGTGATACTGCAGAACTTGTAGCATTATTATCAGATTCAAATCCTTCTGATGTTGAAACTGACGGATTATCAGAAATTTGAGGGTCTCTAACTCCTAATGCAAATTGAACATAACCACTGTAACCATTATCAGTATCAAAATCATCATCCAATCCACGGTATGCTACTATGTGTGTGCAATTTACAGTGCCGCCAAACCATTCAAAAGAATCATCGTTTGCAAAAGAAACTTGTACATTATCAATTGTAGTTCCACGTCCAACTGCTCCAAAAGTTAAACCGTTTATTTCTTGATTTGGGGCATAAATATATCCTCCAAACTCAATTCGAACATATTTCAAAATTCCTGAATTGTCATTATCATCGGGAGAAGTTCCGCCACCAAATTGTGTATCTGAAGATGCCGCAATTCCTTCGATATTATTTACACCATTATTGATATTATAAGATGCTTTACCTAGCAAAATTATACCGCCCCAATCGCCTTTGTTTCTGCCACCTGGAGCATTATCTGAAGTAAAAACTATAGGACTTGAAGCTGTACCAATTGCAATAACTTTTGAACCTTTCGTTACAAACAAACCTGCACCAACGGCGGTATGATCTGCACGAATTACAACTCCTGCATCAATTGTAAGTGTCGAATTATTTTTTACATAAATTTGATTTCTCAAATAATAGGTGTTTCCCGCTGTCCAATGCGTATCGACTGTAATATTTGCTGTTACATCAACATTTGGAACTGGGTAAACTGCATTTTGTGGGTCAAATTCAGTCCAGTTGTCTGTCCACATTGCTGTTGGACTAGGAGCAAATGCACCTCGATAAGTAGTAGTCGTAATTTGTGCAAATCCTAAAAAGGAAACAAAAATTAATAACAAGAATAGATAATTTTTTTTCATGATTGTGTGTTTTTTTTGTTAAACAAAATTAATCACAACACATTGAAATACAGATTATTAATTGTTATCAAAAAGTTATCAAAAAGTGAATATAGGGTTAAACTAAAATTATGTAAAAGTTAAGTGTTTACTATTACAATATTTAAAAATTGTAAGTTACTGTAAACGAAAATGTTTTTCCATATTTGGTAATATATACTAAGTCGTCAATATCTTTATTAAATCCATTTCTGTTTTGAGAATCGCCTGTAAAAATATTATTCACAAGAGCATTAAATCCTGTTTTTCTATTTGTTTCAACATCATAATTATTATAAAAAATTTGATCTTGAGCTAACAAATTTTGAATGTTAAATTTAAACTCTAACTTATTTTTCAAAAAACTTTTGGCAATTTGCATGTCTAAAAAAGTTCTGCCTTTTTCCCACAATGCTGGAACTGAAGCGCCTTGAGTTTGATTTGCCTGAATTGCAATTCTATCTCCAATTTTATTTACATTAATTGATGCTGCCCAACCTTTTTCTGAATTTAAATATTGTAAACCACCATTAAACACATAAGGCGACTGACCTTGAAGTGGAATATCGGTTAGTTCTGTGGCCTGTAATAAGTTTGAAATATCAACTTTTGATTTTATGATAGCTAAGTTTGTAAAAAATGTAATATCGTCTAAAACTTTATTTTCTTTAGCACTAAAAACTGAACTTAATAAAGTACGATATTCTAATTCAATACCTTTATTCACAGCTCCTAAAGCATTATTATATTTGTCAGAATTATTTGCTAATGCTTGTAATTCTATTGGGTTTTTAAACTTTTTGTAAAAAACTGAGACTGAAAATAATTGCCCTTTACCAGGGAAAATTTCATACCTAAAATCGGCATTTTGAACTGTAGCAATTGTTAATTCTGGTGTTCCTTGTGTATTTCGTCTTCTTACTGCGTCATAAAATAAAAATGGAGCTAACTCTCTAAATTCTGGTCGATTCAATGTTTTTGAATAACTCAATCTGATGTTTTGCTTTTTTGTAATACCAACAATTAAATTTGCTGATGGCAAATAATCTACTTGCGAATTTTTAATATTTACTGGCTGTCCGTTATCAAGTTTTGATACTAAATTTTGAGAATAATTCTCGATTCGCAATCCCCAAACCAATCGGAATTTACCAAAAGAATTATCTAACATTATATAAGACGCATCTAATTTTGAATTTGCTGAATATGAATCATATTTCTTGGTGCCATCAAAAAGTGTTAAACCACTTACTCCTTGCGAAATAATTCCCATGTTTTCTGGATTAAAAATATGAGCATCATCTTGAAATTGAATACTAGATTGAAAAGTTCCAGTATTATAATTTGTACCATTCACAGTACCATTAAAAGGAATATACCCTACTTGACGGGCATTAAAACTTCTATTTCTTCCTTGATTGAAGTAACCTGCTTTTAGCTCTAATGAAATTTTATCAGTAAACTTAAATTTTCTGCTAACATCAACTTTTGAACTGTAAATATTTTCTAAATTTTTTGATGAAAAAAATGATCCTGGAGAGTCTGCGCCTGTACTATTAATTTGAAAAAAAGCTGCAGGTTGCGATGTTGTGCCGTCTTCAAATTTTGTAAAATAATAGGTATTACGTCTATCGTTAGGTGTACTTCTTAGTACACTTCCGTACGATCCAACCCAACTTATCTTTATTTTACTTTGACTAAGATAATGTTCTCCGTTTAATTGCCCTGAATAAATTCTGTTACTTGTAAATAATCTGGCAGTAGTATGTGATTGAAGCGGTTCGCTGTCTTGATTTTCATTTGATAATCTGTCGAGTACATTATTATCGCTGTTAATACTGTACAAATTTTTAAAATTAAACGAATTGTTTGGATTTACTTTTAGCGAAAAATTTGCCATAGCACCAAAAAGAGTTTTTACAGAATATTCCTGATCGTTTTGATTCTTAACTAAGGCACCTTGCGTTTCATATTCGTTTCTATTAGTTTGCAAATAATTATTTGTAATAGCGTTAGAGACTGATGCTACAAATCCAAAATCGCTTCCGTCCACAAGTTTTGAGTGTCTACCAATAGTATATTGAAAATTTGTATTTGGCAAAAATGATTTAGAATTTAAACTCCAATCAAAATTATATGCTTTTGCTAAATTGCTAATTTGAATAATATTATTTTGATTAGAATTAGTTTGTAAATCCTGAAACTGTTGTACTGTTGGAAAAGAACTTTGAAAAGATCTGGTTCCATCATCAACGCCAAGCCAGTCATATTTACCTCCTTTTGAATAAAGCTGATTTTTTCCAGTGGTAACTGTATTATATCCACCACCGACCGATAGTGATTGAAAATCTTTATCTGCAACCGACTTTGTATTTATTTCGACAACTCCTCCTGCAAATTCTCCAGGCAAATCTGGTGAAGCAGTTTTATAAATTACCAAATTGTCGACCATGTTTGCCGGAAAAATATCAAATGAAAATGCTTTTCTATCTGGTTCAGAACTTGGTAGCGGACTTCCATTTAAAAAAGTGGTGTTATACCTATCGTTCAATCCTCTAATAACAATAAATTTATTGTCTTGAATACTGGCGCCACTTATTCTTTTTATAACATCAGATGTTGTCCTATCTGGAGTTCGCTTTATACTTTCGGCTGATATTCCGTCGGATACTCTAATACTATTTTTTTGTAATAATAGTAATGATTTTACCGATTCTGCTTTGGCTTTAGTTTTTGTAATGACCACCTCATCCAAAACATTTTTACGTTCGACCAAAGAGACCGTTAAGCTTGTTGTTTCGTCTTTAATAACCTCAACATCTGTTATGATTTTTGTGTCAAAGGAAAAAGCTGAAAATTGAATATCATATTTTCCTAAAGGTATATTTCTTAAAATAAAATTTCCTTCTGCATCAGAAATTGTTGAATAACTTTTACCTTTTACATTAATAGAAACACCAGGAAATGATTTTCCAGAGCCTTCTTCTAGAACTTGTCCCTTAATATTAGAAACTGCATTTTGTGAAAAAAGTTGGTGAGAAATTAATATTAAGAATAAAATATGTTTAAATTTCATGGGTTTTGATATTTTAGGTTTACTCAAAATTAATTTGTGCAAAAATAAAGTACTACTCTTGTTTAAGTATTTTCTTAAAATCATTAAAATGTAAACACAATGTTTTGTAAACTAATTAATATTAAATTATGGTTAAGATAATTATAATTCTTATTGTAAAGTTGAATTACATTATATTTACAAATGCAAATAGTAACTTAATTGTGCTTTATGAAAAAAAAGGAAATTAAAATTTTATTGGTTGACGACGAGCAAGATATCTTGGAAATTGTAGGCTATAATTTAGCGCAAGAGGGTTATAAAATTGTTACAGCAAGCAATGGAAAAGAAGCTATAGTTGTTGCAAAAAAAGAACATCCGCATTTAATAATTATGGATGTAATGATGCCCGAAATGGATGGTATGGAGGCTTGTGAAAATATCAGAAAAATTCCAGAATTAAAAAATACTATAATCACTTTTTTAACAGCTAGAAACGAAGATTATTCGCAAGTAGCAGGTTTTGATGCAGGTGCCGACGATTATATTCCTAAACCTATAAAACCTAAATTATTAGTAAGTAAAGTAAAAGCATTGCTTCGTCGATTGAAAGAAGATAATCCTGCTTCCGAAAATTTAAATGTTGGCGGTATTATTATCAATAGAGAAGAATATAAAATCATAATGGAAGATAGAGAAATAGTGCTTCCAAGAAAAGAGTTTGAATTGTTTTACTTATTGGCATCAAAACCCGGAAAAGTTTTTAAACGTGAAGAAATTCTAGATAAAGTATGGGGTAATGAAGTAATCGTTGGTGGTAGAACCATAGATGTTCATATTAGAAAACTTCGTGAAAAAATAGGTGAAGAACTTTTTAAAACCATCAAAGGTGTAGGCTATAAGTTTGAGGTGTAGTTATTAAATTTATAATATTGCATTTTAAAATTTAAAAAAACTTGCTTCAACAAAAATGACTACTTTAAACTTTAAAAAAACATATCGATTTGCAGTAAAATCATCATTATACATCACCCTTTTTTCAACGAGTTTTGTAGCAATATTGTTGTTTTTATTTTTTACTTTTTCATGGCAATTTTGCGTTTTGTTTGCCCTAGTAATTTTAATTTTTTCTTTTTTTGTCATACAATATCGTGTTGAACATTTTATTTACCGAAGAGTTAAAAAAATATACGACGATGTTTCACTTTTAGATTCTACAACATTGCGAAGCCAGCCTATTACTACCGATATGGCAACTCTTACTCGAGAAGTTAAAAAATTTGCTACCGACAAAAAACTCGAAATCGAAACTCTAAAAGTAAGAGAAGAATATCGTCGAGAATTTTTAGGAAACGTTTCTCACGAATTAAAAACGCCGCTTTTTACGGTTCAGGGATATTTAGCTACACTACTAGATGGAGCAATGAGCGATAAAACTTTACGAAAAAAATATCTTGAACGAGCCGAGAAAGGAGTTGAAAGACTTATTTATATTGTTGAAGATTTAGATATGATTTCTAAACTCGAAATGGGTGATTTAAATTTAGACTATTCTTCGTTTAATATCATCGAATTAATTCAAAATGTTTTTGATTTATTAGAAATGCAAGCAGATAAAAAAAATATTATTTTAATGTTTGACCGAAGATATAGCAAACCTATTTATGTGAATGCCGACAAAGAGAAAATTGAACAAGTTGTGACAAATCTTATAATGAATTCTATCAAATATGGCAAAGAAAACGGTACTACAGAAGTCTCTGTCGACGATTTGATTGACAATAAAGTTATTGTAAGAGTTCAAGATAATGGTGAGGGAATAGAAAAACAATATATTTCACGTCTTTTTGAACGTTTTTTTAGAGTAGATAAAAGTGGTTCACGTACAGAAGGCGGGAGTGGTTTAGGACTTTCTATTGTAAAACATATTATAGAAGGTCATGAAGAAAAAATATTTATAAAAAGTGAATTCGGCAAAGGTTCAGAATTTTCATTTACTCTCGAAAAGTCTAAATAAATCTGACCAGATTAAAGGTGAATCTAAGTTTAGTAATCCTTTGTAAAGTGGTACTGCAAACAAATCATCTATTGTAAATTTATCTTGTTTTGCCATTGGAACTAATCCTTGCTTTTTCAACTTTTTTGCCAAATATTCTTGCTCAAATTGTCCCGGAGTTGGTATAAAAAAAGCTTTTTTTTCTAGTTTAGATAAATCCATTATAGTTGTATAACCAGATCTACAAAGTACTATTTCGCTTTGGTTAAATGTTTTTTCTAATTCTTGGGTTTGCATAAAATTATAGAAAGTAATATTTGCTAACTGTTCTATCTTTTGGTCTTGTTCTACAATACCTTTTATAAAAATTACTTTTTCTTTATAATTTTTCAATTCTAAAATCAGTTTTTCTTCGAGCAACGTTCGTTGTGGTTCTGGTCCTGAAAGTAAAACCATTAAATCATAAACTTTTGGCAGTTCTTGTTTTTGTAATCGGCTCAATACCCCTATATATTTTATATTTAAATTTGTAGATACTAGGTGTCCTAATTTTCCTGTAAGATTAGGGATGTCTCTAGTGTCAGGAACCCAACATTCCTTATATTTTCTTATAAAATAATGATGCATTTTACTCGAAATCCATGTAGTTTTACCTGATAAAACTGTAAGTTGATGTGTAATAAATACTGATGGAATTTTTTTGCTGTGAACTCCTAATCTATTATCAGAAATAATTCCAACCAAGTTATATTCTTTAATCCATTTTTTTACAATTTTTTTTTCTTCAAAAATTGCATTAATCGTTTTGGGGCTATTTTTTAATAATTTCCATTTAAAATTTGAAGCCTTCTTTGCATATTCAATATGATACGATGGCAATTGCAAGGTTAATAAATTAGGAAATTCTTTTTTAAGCAATGTTAAGGCGTTTCCATCTGAAGCCAATATTGGCGAAAACCCATTTTCAATTAACGCATTAATTATAGGAATGCATCGTGTAGAATGTCCCAATCCCCAGTTTAGTGGCGCTACTAAAATATTATTCATCCCTTTTTAAAAATAAATTTTTGATTTGATAAAACATGTATTGCAACAAATAAAAGTAAATGTATGATAATAATAAGTAGTTTATATTTCCTTAATTTTGCCAAAACATTAAATTTAGTCGTGGGAAGCAAAAATAAATTAATCAGATTTAAAGAAAACGAAACTTTTACTAACGTTTTTCAGCCCACTCGAGAGGAAGTGGTTTCAGAATTATTTTTGTTAAAAGGAAAATGGAATTCCGATTTTTTCAAAAATAATAATCCAATAATTATAGAACTAGGTTGTGGTAAAGGAGAATATACAATAGGTCTAGCCGAAAGAAATCCAGATACAAACTATATAGGAATTGATATAAAAGGAGCGCGATTTTGGCGTGGTGCTAAAACTGCAGTTGTAAATAAAATGCAAAATGTTGCTTTTGTTAGAACTCAAATTGAACTAATCGAACACATTTTTGGTTTAAATGAAATTAGCGAAATTTGGATAACATTTCCAGATCCACAAATAAAATATAAACGTACAAAACATCGAATGACAAATTCAGAGTTTTTACAATTATATAAAAAAATACTAAAAACAAACGGAATTGTTAACCTAAAAACGGACAGCGAATTTATGCACGGTTACACTCTTGGGTTACTTCATGGCGAAGGTCACGAGGTTTTGTATGCAAACCACAATGTTTATAAGAATGAGGGTTCGCCAAAAGAAGTGACTGATTTTCAAACATTTTATGAAAAACAATATTTGGAAATTAATAAAGCAATTACGTACATTCGTTTTAAAATAAAATAGTCTATTTTTTTTTACGAATAATTTTATATTAAGCTTTAATAAAATGTCTGTTTTGCAACCATTTCTTTTTGGGTTTTTGGCCGCTGTTGTGGGAGTTTTCCCTCCCGGTTTAATCAATATGACAGCTACCAAAATAAGTTTAACGGAAGGTAAAAAACAAGCTATGTTTTTTGTTCTTGGAGCACTTACTATAATCTATTTTCAAACCTACATATCAATTATATTTGCAGAATATATAAACTTGCATAATGAAGTTGTACTTGTTTTTAGAGAAATTGGACTTGTAGTTTTTACTGTTTTATCTATCTATTTTTTGATGTTTGCAAAAAAACCCATCGTTCTAAAATCTGGAGATTTAAGAGTTAAAAGTAAACGAAGTAGGTTTTTTATGGGCATGATAATTGCTGCAATAAATTTTTTTCCAATTCCTTATTATGTACTAATTAGTATAACTTTAGCCTCGTTCGGACTATTTACTTTTAATGCTTTACCCATTTATAGTTTTGTTATCGGGGTTGTTGCTGGATCATTTGTAATTTTCTACTTATATGTTGTTTTTTTTAATAAAATGAAATCTAAAACTGATTTTTTTGTTGCTAATATGAATAAAATTATTGGAAGTATTACAGGTATTGTAGCGCTTTTTACTCTTATTTATGTTTTAAAATATTATGTAAATCAGTAATGGCAAATCAACAAAATTCAAATTTTTTTGAACGTGTTTATAACATCGTAAAACAAATTCCATCTGGAAAAGTGACTTCTTATGGAGCCATTGCCAAAGCTTTAGGAACAGCAAAATCGGCTCGAATGGTAGGTTGGGCAATGAATGCTTCTCATAATTTAGAAGATGTTCCAGCACACAGAGTGGTAAACAGAAATGGATTATTGACTGGCAAAATGCATTTTGATGGTTCAAACTTGATGCAACAATTGCTAGAAAATGAAGGTGTTATTGTTAAGAATAATCAGATAGTAGATTTTGATAAAATCTTTTGGACACCTGAAATTGTCTTTTAAATTAAAACTTAAATATATAATTGCATTTTATAAAATTTCTAACAAAACTTTATAATTTGTCTACACAAACTTTAAACTCAAACTCTTTAAAACCTTTAAACTTCTTAGTATATTTGCAATCTAAAATCAGTTTAAATAAAAATAGTTGAAAATAAGTAAATAAAAGTGATGAAATTAGACAGAAAAGAAATTCTAAAAGCTCTAGAAACTATTACCATTGCTGGCGAAGGAAAAAATATGGTTGAAAGTGGTGCGGTAAAAAATGTACTTATTTTTGGGGATGAGGTTACCGTAGATTTATTAATTTCTACTCCTGCAATGCATATTAAAAAACGTGCAGAAGATGATATTAAAAAAATAATTCACGAGCAATTTTCGTCAGATGCTGTTGTAAAAGTAAATATCAAAGTTGAAACAAAAGAAAATCCAAACGAAATTAAAGGAAAAGAAATTCCTGGAATAAAAAATATTATTGCAATTGCCTCAGGAAAAGGAGGCGTAGGAAAATCAACAGTTACAGCAAATATAGCTGTAGCTTTGGCTAAAATGGGTTTTTCGGTAGGGATTTTGGATGCAGACATTTACGGTCCAAGTATCCCAATTATGTTTGATGTAGAAAACGAAAAGCCAATTTCGATTACAGTTGATGGAAAATCAAAGATGAAACCTATTGAAAGTTATGAAGTAAAATTACTTTCCATTGGGTTTTTTACAGCACCTAGTCA
This sequence comes from Flavobacterium sp., assembly GCA_025351785.1. Classification (GTDB taxonomy): domain Bacteria; phylum Bacteroidota; class Bacteroidia; order Flavobacteriales; family Flavobacteriaceae; genus Flavobacterium. Next base: position 7,235 of record JANXVF010000056.1, on the reverse strand, counting down.
AGCTGTAATATGGCGTGGTCCTATGGCTTCAAAAGCTTTAAACCAAATGATTTTTGATGCAGATTGGGGAGAATTAGATTTTATGTTAATCGATTTGCCTCCAGGAACTGGCGATATCCATCTTTCTATAATGCAATCGTTACCAATAACTGGTGCCGTTATTGTTAGCACTCCTCAAGTTGTGGCTTTGGCAGATGCTAAAAAAGGAGTCTCAATGTTTTTATCTGACGCTATAAATGTTCCTGTTTTAGGAATTATCGAAAATATGGCTTATTTCACACCAGAAGAATTACCAAACAATAGATATTATATTTTTGGACAAGAGGGTGCAAAAAATCTAGCAAATGATTTAAATGTACCTTTTCTTGGTGAAATTCCATTGGTGCAGAGCATTCGTGAAGCTGGCGATTTTGGTCGTCCCGCTGTCTTACAAACCGGATCTATTGTAGAATCAGTATATGAAAAAATCACAAGAAATGTGGTGGAAGAAACAGTAAAACGAAACAGCAACCTTGCGCCAACTGAAGCTATAAAAATAACTACAATGGCTGGTTGTGCTTCTGTTAAGAAATAGCTGAAAATAAACAGTTTACACAAACTTCAGATAATAAAATTGAACATCAAACTACAACCCAATAACTAATAAAAAAATTATGACTCACGAAGAATTAACACTAAATATCGAAAAAGCACTCGAAGAAATTCGCCCTTTTTTAAATTCAGATGGAGGAGACATCTCATTAGTTTCTATTGATGATGAAAAACATGTAAAAGTAAGATTTGAAGGTGCTTGTACCGGTTGTAGTGTAAATCAAATGACGCTAAAAGCAGGGGTAGAAACGACTATAAAAAAATATGCGCCACAAATAGAAAGTGTGGTAAATGTTTTATAATTAAATAGAATTCTTGTGAATTATTTTCTTACAAAAGAAAAGAGTTAAAACTAATGACAAAATAAAAATGATAGAAACAGATATCTTAATAATCGGTGCTGGACCAACCGGTCTTTTTACGGTTTTTGAAGCTGGATTATTAAAATTAAAATGTCATATAATCGATGCTTTACCTCAACCTGGAGGTCAACTAGCAGAATTATACCCTAAAAAACCTATTTTTGATATTCCAGGTTTTCCAGAAGTGCTAGCGGGCGATTTAGTGACAAATTTGATGGAACAAATAAAACAGTTTCAGCCTGGATTTACATTAAATGAAAATGCCGAGACAATAGATAAGCTTGAAAATGGAACTTTTATTGTGACTACCAACAAAGGTACAAAACACCACTCAAATGCGATAGCAATTGCAGGTGGTTTAGGAAGTTTTGAACCCAGAAAACCTTTAATCGAAGACATTCAATTTTATGAAGATAAAGGTGTTGAATATTTTGTAAAAAATCCTGAATTATTTCGTGATAAAAAAATTGTAATTGCTGGTGGTGGTGACTCAGCACTAGATTGGAGTGTTTTCTTAACAAAAGTTGCCTCTGAGGTAACACTTATTCATCGTAGAAATGAATTTCGAGGCGCATTAGATTCGGTTGAAAAAGTTCAGGAATTAAAGGCTCTTGGTAAAATACATTTAATTACACCCGCAGAAGTTGTGGGAGTAAATGGTGCTGAGAAGTTAGAATCTATAGATATCGATGAAAACGGTGCCCACAGAAATATTAAAACCGATTTTTTTATTCCTCTTTTTGGTTTAACCCCTAAGCTTGGTGCAATTGCAAATTGGGGACTTGAAATAGAAAAAAATGCCATCAAAGTTAACAATGCTCTTGATTACCAAACTAATATTGAAGGAATATATGCAATTGGCGATGTAAATACCTATCCGGGCAAATTAAAACTTATTCTTTGCGGATTTCATGAGGCTACTTTGATGTGTCAAAGTGTGTATCAAAGAATGAATCCGGGAAAAAAATATGTTCTTAAATATACTACTGTTTCTGGTGTTGACGGTTTTGACGGAACTAGAAAAGAATCTGAAAAAGCAGTCGTAAAATCGATAGAATAAATGCCACAAGATATAACCATTTTCATTACAGATAGAAACGGTCAAACTCATGTTGTTAAAGCTCCTACCGACATGAATATGAATGTAATGGAGGTTATTAGGATGTATGAACTCGCACCAGAAGGTACCGTTGGGATTTGTGGTGGCATGGCAATGTGTGCCTCATGTCAATGTTATATAATGAATGATGTAGCTATTCCTGAAAAAAGTGATGATGAAGATGCAATGCTTTGGGAAGCATTTCATGTGAAAGAAAATTCACGATTAGGATGTCAAATTAAAATTACCAACGAAATTGATGGACTTAAAATTGAATTGGCACCAGAATAACTTTTTAAGTATATTAAACTAAGCTAATCATTTCTAGAGCTTTATTAATCGATTTTACATTGTCAAATGTAATTAATAACCGCAATCCGTTTGGGGTTTGCTTTTCCTTCATTTTAAACAAATTAGAATTTTTTTGAACCGACTGCAACACGTTTTGAAACTGTTTTGAAGCATAATAATCACTTTGTTGGTCGGAAACAAAATAACAAATCATTTTACCCTGTTTCATTACTAATTTTTCAATTCCTAGCTTTGTAGCAATCCATTTTATTTTGATACTGTTGAGCAATGAGATAGCGGGTTTGGGGAGTGCTCCAAATCGATCTATAAGTTTGTTTTGATATTTCTCTAACGCTTCTTCATCTTTTATCAAACTCAACTCGTTATATAAATTCAATCTTTCTGTAATACTATTTATATATTCGTCTGGAAAAAGCAACTCAAAATCAGTATCAATTTGTAAATCTTTTACATATTGTTTTGTGTCTAAATCATTTTCTGACGGATATAACTCTTTAAATTCATTTTCTTTTAATTCGTCAATGGCTTCATTCATAATTTTTTGATAAGTATCAAAACCAATATCGCTAATAAAACCACTTTGTTCGCCACCTAATAAATCGCCGGCACCGCGAATTTCTAAGTCTTTCATTGCAATATTAAATCCACTCCCTAGCTCGCTAAATTGTTCTAGTGCATTAATTCTTTTTTGAGCATCACTACTCATCATTGAATAAGGTGGTGTAATAAAATAACAAAATGCTTTTTTGTTACTTCGACCCACTCGACCTCTCATTTGATGTAAATCTGACAATCCAAAATTGTTGGCATTGTTAATAAAAATTGTGTTAGCATTGGGAACATCAAGACCGCTTTCGATAATTGTTGTAGCCACTAAAACATCAAATTCGCCGTTCATAAAAGCTAGCATTAGTTCTTCTAGTTTTTTTCCGTCCAATTGTCCGTGACCAATACCTACTCGCGCATCTGGAACCAACCGCTGAATCATTCCGGCGACTTCTTTAATATTTTCAATTCGATTATTAATAAAAAATACTTGCCCGTTTCTTTGAATTTCATACGAAACCGCATCACGAATTAGCTCTTCGTTAAACCGAACAACATTGGTTTCTATTGGGTATCTATTTGGCGGAGGTGTAGTAATTACTGATAAATCTCTTGCAGCCATTAATGAAAATTGTAATGTTCTAGGGATTGGGGTAGCTGTTAAAGTTAACGTATCAACATTTGCAGAAATGGTTTTCAACTTGTCTTTTACATTAACACCAAATTTTTGTTCCTCATCTATTACTAGTAAACCTAAATCTTTAAAAACCACATTTTTATTTACTAATTGATGTGTGCCTATAATAATATCGAGTTTCCCATCTGCTAATTCTTTTAGCGTTTCCGATTTTTCTTTAGCCGTTCTAAATCTGTTTAAATAGCCTATTGTTACGGGCATTTCTTTCAATCGCTCAGTAAACGTTCGGTAATGTTGGTAGGCTAAAATAGTTGTTGGTACTAAAATTGCAACTTGTTTGCCGTTATCAACTGCTTTAAAAGCGGCTCTAATGGCAACTTCAGTTTTTCCGAAACCTACATCACCACATACTAATCGATCCATTGGGCGATCATTTTCCATATCATTTTTCACATCTCGGGTTGATGTAATTTGATCTGGTGTATCTTCATAAATAAACGAACTTTCTAATTCTTTTTGCAAATAACTGTCTGGCGCACAAGAAAATCCTTTTTCTAATCGCCTTTTGGCGTATAGCTGAATCAAATTGAACGCAATATGTTTTACTCGCGCTTTTGTTTTTTGTTTTAACGCTTTCCAAACTCCAGATCCAAGTTTATAAATCTTCGGTGGTGCTCCTTCTTTTCCATTAAATTTTGCTATTTTATGTAAGGAATGTATGCTTACATAAACTAAATCGTTATCTGCATAAACTAGTTTGATAGCCTCTTGGGTTTTGCCTTCGACTTGAATTTTTTGCAATCCTCCAAATTTTCCAATTCCGTGATCAATATGAGTTACATAATCGCCAACAGAAAGTGAAGTAAGTTCTTTTAAAGTTATTGTTTGTTTTTTTGAGTATCCATTTTTGATAGTAAATTTATGGTATCGTTCAAAAATTTGATGATCTGTATAGCAGGCAATTTGATTTTCTTCGTCTATAAACCCTTGATAAAGTGGGAGAACTATTGATTTGTATTTTTTTAAATTGTCCTCATGGTTTGTTTCATCAATGTCTTCAAAAATTTCCTTAAATCGATTAGATTGATTTTCGTTGGCACAAAACAAGTAATTTTTAATGCCATTAAAATGATTTTCATTCAAATTATTTAACAATAAATCAAATTGTTTATTGAACGAGGGTTGCGGTTTTATAATAAATAATATTGTTTTATTTATTGAAAAAATAGGAGCGTTGCTTAATTCTACTACCGAAAAAAAATGAGCTTTTTTAATAAACTGATCTTTGTTTAAAAAAATTTCTTCGGGTTTAGCATGTTTAATGTCTTTAGAAAGTTTGTCGTAAGCTTCAATTGCTTTTGCAAAAGCTTTGTCTAACTGTTGCACTAATAGTTCAGAATTTTGAATAAATACAACCGTTTGCTGATCGATATAATCTAAAAAACTTTCTCGGTTTTCTTCAAAAAACTTATTTTCTACATTTGGAATTATTAAAATTTTCTTTAATCGCTCAATTGATAATTGTGTTTCTACATCAAAACTCCGAATTGAATCTACTTCATTACCAAAAAATTCTATTCGATATGGATTATCATTAGAAAACGAATATACATCAACAATACCTCCACGAACAGAAAATTCTCCTGGCTCGGTTACAAAATCTACTCGTTTAAAATTATATTCAAATAAAACTTCGTTTATAAAATCGATTGCCAATTTATCATTTACAGAAATTTTAAATGTGTTTTTTTCTAGTTCTTTTCTAGTAACTACTTTTTCAAAAATTGCTTCAGCATAAGACACAATTATTGCTGGTTTTTTTCGCGAATTTATTCTGTTTAAAACCTCCGCACGAAGTAAAATATTTGCATTGTCAACGTCATCAATTTGATAGGGTCTTTTATATGATCCTGGATAAAAAAGCACGTCTTGATCGTTAATAAGTTGCTCTAAATCGTTAAGGTAATAAGCCGCTTCTTCTTTGTCATTAAACAATAAAAGTAGTGGTAAATTTGATTTTTCAAAGATAGTTTGAGCTACAAATGAAAGAGAAGATCCAAATAATCCTTTAGCATTTATTTTAGAATCTTTGGTTAGTAAAGCGTTTGCTAATAAATTAACCTTTGCCGATTTATTGAATATAGAAAGTAAAGATAATTTACTCAAAACTACTGTTTTATAATTTGATTAGTATTGGGAATTGCCCTTGCCGTATCTTTCATTTTGATTAAATCTGGTTCGCCAGCTTCTTTTGGAATTTCACTTCTGGTGATGATTTCTTCTAATTGTTTTTGAAGTGAACTAATTTCGATATTGATATCATTTATAAATTGAATCACTTTTTTATCGGGAATTTGATTTAAATGGATAAACAAATCCATGGCTTTAATTTTAGTGATAAGCACTAATATTCTACTTTTTACTTGTGGTTTATCAAAAATTTTAGGAATATTGTTATTCAAATCAGCACATTTTTTTGATAATGCGCTCGCTTTGTTTTGAAATGCACCGATTGAACTTTTGGGTTTTTGATTAATTTCGGTTAAAAATGCTCTCCACTCAATCCAATTATTTACCCTTGACTGGGTTGAACTATTTAGTGTAGGAATTATAAATATCCAAGCTTTACTAATATTATCAAAAATAACTTCGTTTTTATGTGTAGCTTTTTGTTGTGCAGCCTTTTCAGTAATAGAATCGTCCTTACATGAAAAAAATAACATGATTAGGAGTAAAAAACAGAGTGAATTTAATTTCATTTATAGTTTAAAATGGAAATACAAAAATAGGAAAGAGTTGGAAAAATTATTCTAAAAATAACATAAAAAAGATTAAATATGTATTATTTCATCATCTATAAGTAACTCCTCTTTTCTAAAACGAAGAAAAACTTGCGCTACCGCGATAACATCTTTTTCGCAATAGATCACAATTCGATCAATATCTTTTTCTACATAAAAAACATAACCAACTTGACTACCATCAATATCACCTTTTGATGATGGAATTCCGAGAATTTTTGTTAATAATTTTAAAGATGTAAAATGTTTATAATCCCCAAATTTCCACAATTCTAGTGTATCCAAATGAGCAATTTCCCAAGGTTTTTTTCCGAATAAATTGAGTTTATTTGGGATTGTAATTTGGTTGATAATCATTCTTCGTGCGATGAACGGCAAATCAAATTCTTTAGCATTATGTCCGCAAAGTATATTTTGAGAGTTGTTAAAATGATTGTTTAACAGATTATTAAAATCTAATAAAATCTTCTTTTCTTCTCCAAAAAAAGAGGTTACTCTAAAGTTTCTAACATCGGCTTTGGTTGTAAAATAGCCAACCGAAATACAGACAATTTTTCCGAATTCTGCCCAAATTCCTGCTCTATCGTAAAATTCCTCTGGCGTGAATTCTTCTTTGCGTTGGTATTGCGTTTTTTGTTCCCAAAGTTGTTTCAATTCATCGTCGAGCGAATTGAAATTTTCTTCTAGTGGAACGGTTTCTATATCTAGAAATAGAATGTTGTCTAGTCGTATTTTTTCTATCATAATTATTTAGCCACGAATTTCACAAATTTTCACAAATTAATATCTAAAAATTTAAGTTAAGACGAATGTAAAGAATTTCGTGGAAATTAGTGTAATTCGTGGCAAACTTTTAAAACAAACTTTGTTGATTGGTTGGATTTTCG
>JANXVF010000101.1 GCA_025351785.1 Flavobacterium sp. | reverse complement strand
TCAAAACCAGCTTTAACTTCAATTCCGTACCAAGTTGGAATTTTAAAACTGCTGTTAAAAATGGAATAATATTCTTTGTCTTTGAATTGTTTTTTATCAAAATCGACTTCAATTTTAGGGTCGAATCCGCCACGAGCCATCATTAAATCTGCTTGTGCAATATTCACTTTGAGGTTAGCACTTTTTACTATGGGATGAAATTTTTTGACATAACCTAAATATTCATTAAACGAGAGTTCTGTATTAGGGTTACTTTGTGCTGAGACAATGCAAGTAAATAGCAAAAGTAAAAGTGGTATCGTTTTCATTTTTTTATGCCTTTAGTTTGAGTTTTAACCCTGATTTTAGGGAAAAGCCTCGCTTTTTTAGCGAGCTTTGGAAAGAAAGCAGGAATATGGATTGTAGAAATGCCCGAGCCATTCGTTCCTACTTTTTATTATTAATAGTTTTTTCTTTTTGTTGGTAATAATTAGGAGGAAATCCGTTTAAAGTGCGCCAAATTTCAAACCACACAGGAACGTTGTTCAACAACGCAAGTGTTTGTGCACCAGAACCCATACTTACTTGTTTGGGCCATTTGGCTTCGTTTTTATCGGGTGCAATTAAAACTCTAAATTTGCCATTTTCACTAATAAAATTTTCGACAGCTACAATTTTACCCCCAAATGTTCCGTAACTCATGTTAGGCCAGCCAGAGAAAACGATTGTTGGCCAACCATCAAACCAAACACGCACTTTTTCGCCTTTGTAAATGAGAGGCAAATCGTTTGGGCTTACAAAAGTTTCGACAGCAATATCATAATTAGATGGCATAATACTCACTATTTGAGTTCCTTCTTTAATAGTTTCGCCAATTCCCGATTGAATAGCTCGGTTCACATATCCATTTTGCGGTGCTTTGATATAATACATCCCGTTTCTAATTTTGTAATTGGTATACTGATTTTCGAGTTTGTTTACTTGTGCTTTGGTGTCATATTGATTGCTTAATGCTGTATATTGATCACTTTTTGCTTTAGAGCTTTTTTCTGAATATTCAGCCGAAACTCTGTTAACTTCGACCTTTGCATTTATCAATTCGTTTTGACTTGTTATATATTTATTCTCTTGGGTAATAATTTTGGCATCTACATCTTGCAATTTCAATCGTTTTTCTTCAACATCAGTTAGTGGTTTTAAACCTTCTTTGTTCAAAGTAATTGCGCGATTAAATTGTGTTGTGGCAATTTTTACTTGCGTTCTAACAGCAATTAAATCCATACTATCGCTTTTTACTTTCAAAACAGCTTGACGAATTTTGTTTTTGGCTTGTTGTAATTTCAAGTTTTTTTCATTTTCGATTGCATCAATTTGAGCCGAGAGTGAATTTACTTTACCACCGTAGGATTCTTGAGCCATTTTTTTTGCCTCCATTTGGTTTTTAGTATTCTGCATCAAGTTTGGATCTAAGTAATCTTCTTTAACTTCGGAAATGAATAAAATAGTATCGCCTTTTTTTACAAAATCACCTTCTTTTACATACCATTTTTCAATTCTACCAGCAATTGCCGAATGAATTGTCTGTGGTCTTTGATCGGGCTTGAGTGTGGTAACAGCTCCTGTTCCAGATATATTTTGGGTCCAAGGCAAGAATAAAATTACAATACCGATAATCGATACAGCAAGAATTATTTTATTTAAAATTTTGAAGTGTGGTCGATCACTCAATTTTTTTACCGCACTAAATTGCTCCAAGTTATCAATAATCAGATTTTTTTTAGAAATATTTAGCATAGTGATTAATTTTTAGAATCTGATATAATAGTACCCTCTTTCAAAGTTATGATTCGGGTACTTTTTTGTTTCCAATACTCATTTTTTGATGAAACTATAACAGTCCAATTATTTTTTTCGTTCATAATAAAGTCTATAATTTCACTGGCAACAGTCTCATCCATTTTATCCAAAGGATCTTCAAAAAATAAAATTTTTGGTTTGTTGATAATGCTTCTTGCCAACAATATTTTTTGAGCATTAGAAGACGACAATTGTAAACCATCGGAAATAATTTTAGTTTCCAATCCGTTGGGTAATGATTTTATAAAACTTCCTAATTTTACATTATCGATAGCCCATTTTATTTCTTCATGGCTAATATTTGGATTGTTGAATGTAATATTTTCTCGAATAGTTCCTTCAAAAGGTGTTTCACCATTAATAATTGTTCCAATGTGCGAACGGTATTGGTTTAAATCAATTTTTCTGTATGTATCATCATTTATAAAAAAAGAACCCGATGTTGGTTCTAACAAACCTGATAATAATCGTATCAAGGTAGTTTTGCCAGAACCGTTTTCACCTTGCAAAACAATTTTTTCTGATGGTTCAATTTTTAAATTAATTTTTTCAATTATTGTATCATTAGAATCTGGAAATTTGAATTTTACATTTTCTGTTTCTAGACATATGTTGGTAAAGCAATAAGTTGGTTCATCTATTGTATTTTCTTCGATTTTCATATCGGTAATTAATCCTATTTTTTCAACAGAAGTTAAAACATCATAAAAAGTTTCTAAACCAACAATTATTTTTTCTACCGAATTGAT
>JANXVF010000095.1 GCA_025351785.1 Flavobacterium sp. | reverse complement strand
TACAGAGTAAGGAGTTAAGGTTACAGAGTAAGGAGTTAAGGTTACAGAGTAAGGAGTTAAGGTTACAGAGTAAGGAGTTAAGGTTACAGAGTAAGGAGTTAAGGTTACAGAGTAAAGAGTTAAGGTTACAGAGTAAAGAGTTAAGGTTACAGAGTAAGGAGTTAAGGTTACAGAGTAAGGAGTTAAAGTTATAGAGTAAGGAGTAAAAGTTACAGAGTGATGAGAAGAGTAAAAAATTAAGAAAGTATAAAATACAATATGAAAGATATAAAAACACTTGGCGCATTAGTTGCGTTTGGATACAAATCAAAATCAATTAAAGACGAATTACGAGATAATTTACGAGAGAAAATAAAATCTGGAAAACCAGTTTTTGAAGGAGTTCACGGTTTTGAAAACACAGTAATTCCCGAATTAGAACGCGCTATTTTGTCGCGTCATAATATTAATTTATTAGGACTTAGAGGTCAAGCAAAAACCCGATTGGCTCGAAAAATGGTAGAATTGCTAGACGAATACATTCCAGTAGTTTTGGGTTCAGAAATTAATGACGATCCTTTGAATCCTATTTCTCGATTTGCTAAAGATTTGATTGCCGAGAAAGGAAATGATACTCCAATATCTTGGTTGCACAGAAACGACCGATTTTCAGAAAAATTAGCAACACCAGATGTTACTGTTGCAGATTTAATAGGCGATGTTGACCCAATAAAAGCGGCCAATTTAAAATTATCGTATGCTGATGATCGAGTGATTCATTTTGGGATGATTCCAAGAGCAAACCGTTGCATTTTTGTAATTAATGAATTGCCAGATTTGCAAGCTCGAATTCAAGTTGCTTTATTCAATATTTTGCAAGAAGGCGATATACAAATTCGGGGTTTTAAACTAAGAATGCCACTCGATATGCAGTTTGTATTTACTGCAAATCCTGAAGATTATACAAATCGTGGAAGTATAGTTACACCATTAAAAGACAGAATAGGTTCTCAAATTTTGACGCATTATCCCGAAAATATTCAAATTGCCAGAACAATAACAGAGCAGGAAGTGGGCGCAAATATGGAGCAGTTAAATGCAGTTTACGTTCCTAATCTAGCCAAAGATTTGTTAGAACAAATAGTTTTTGAAGCTCGAGAAAGTGAATATATCGACAATAAAAGCGGTGTGAGTGCAAGATTGAGTATTACTGCCTACGAAAATTTATTAAGTACAGCCGAGCGTCGAGCTTTAAAAGCTGGTGTGGAAACTACAGTTGTAAGGCTTTCTGATTTTATGGGAATAATTCCAGCAATTACGGGTAAGGTAGAGTTGGTTTATGAAGGTGAGCAAGAAGGAGCTGCCTTAGTAGCACAACATCTTATAAGTGATGCTATTCATACTTTTTTCCCAGCATATTTCCCAAAAATAGAGAAATTAGAACGTGATGCAGATGCAAGTCCGTTTGCGAAAGTATTAGAATGGTTTTTTACAGAAACAGGATTTGAATTACTTGACGATGCTACCGACGAAGAATATAAAAATCAGCTAGATGCAGTGCAACCGCTAGAGAATTTAATCCAGAAATATCAACCTACAATTGCCAAAGAAGATAAATATTTTTTGAAAGAATTTGTACTTTGGGGATTGGTAGAATATGACAAACTGAGTAAAGATAGAGTAGATACTGGCTATCAGTTTAAAGATTTGTATGGAAGTTACATCAGTAAATTATAGTTTATTTAAAAAGAAAACCCAACTTAATAAAGTTGGGTTTTCTTTTCTGTGACCGCGGCTGGATTCAAACCAGCAACCTCTTGAGCCGTAATCAAGTGCGCTATTCAGTTGCGCCACGTGGCCTTTTTTGTGAGTGCAAAGATAGAATTTCTTATGAATAACACAAATTTAAAAAATTAAAATTTAAATATTTATTTTAACTCCAACTTTCAATTCTATGTATCGTGTAGTGATCTAGTTGTTACAAAATACCTCCATGCTATCAGTATTTTCTGCCATTTTTTTGCTCTAGATAAGTCTATTTGACTTTTAGATAAACTAGGCAATAGTACTTTATTTAATTTTGCTAGTATTTTAAACATCAAGTAAATTTTAACAAAGATAATAATCTTCAGCGATTTAAATTTCATTTCAATTGCTACTAATAAATAGTATATTTACAAATCTATATCCAATTAGACATATAATTACAGTGCAACTTTGAAAAATTTCTATACCATACTTTCCAAAAATTTCCCGTTTAATCCTACTTTAAAACAGGAGATTTTTTTTCAAAAAATCTCCGATTTTCTAACCAATTTTAATAATGATGAAATTTTTGTTCTCAAAGGATATGCAGGTACTGGTAAAACTACTGTAATATCTACAATTGTAAATAATTTGATAGAAATAAATAAGAAGTATGTTTTACTGGCACCAACAGGGAGAGCGGCCAAAGTAATTTCAAATTATTCTAACAAACCAGCGTTTACAATTCACAAAAAAATATATTTTCCCAAAAAAGGTTCTGCTGGTGGTGTAAATTTTACAATGCAACAAAACAAGCACAAAAATACAATCTTTATTATTGACGAAGCTTCGATGATTTCTGATATAAATTCTGAGTCTAAACTCTATGAAAATGGTTCTTTACTCGACGATTTAATTTCTTATGTTTATTCTGGTGTAGATTGTAAAATGATTCTCATTGGCGATACTGCCCAACTTCCGCCAGTTCATTTAGACATTTCTCCTGCTTTAAATTGTGATACACTAGAACTAAATTACTCTAAAAATGTAAAAACAATCGAGTTAGATGAGGTAATGAGACAGGAGGAAAACTCGGGAATTTTATATAATGCAACCGAGCTTCGCGAAATTTTGAAGAGTAATTTTATTGATAATTTTAAATTTAATCTCAAGCGTTTTAAGGATATTGTTCGGCTATCTGACGGATATGATATTCAAGATGCAATAAATCAGGCATATAGTAATTATAGTATCGAAGATACTGCTTTTATTGTGAGGTCAAATAAACGTGCCAATCAATACAATCAACAAATTAGAACAAAAATTCTTGATAAAGAAAGTGATCTATCAGTTGGCGATTTTTTGATGGTAGTAAAAAATAATTATTTTTGGCTTAAAGAATCTGATACTGCTGGATTTATAGCCAATGGGGATATTATCGAGGTATTAGAAATTTTTAGTTTTAAAGAATTATACGGTTTTAATTTTGCAAAAGTAAAGGTTAGAATGATTGATTATCCTAATCAAAAACCTCTTGAAACCATTTTATTATTAAATACCATTACTAGCGAATCACCATCATTAACTTACGAAGAATCTAATTTGTTATACCAAGAAGTTATGAAAGATTATGAAAACGAAACTAAATTTAAACGGTTCCAAAAAGTAAAAGAAAATGAATTTTTTAATGCTCTACAAGTAAAGTTTTCATATGCAATAACCTGCCATAAAAGTCAAGGTGGGCAGTGGAATACCGTTTTTGTAGAACAACCATATTTGCCAAACGGAATCGATAAAGATTATATTCGCTGGCTATATACTGCAATTACTCGGGCAAAAGATAAGCTTTATTTGATAGGATTTAAGGATGATAATTTTTATAGTTAAAAATTTATTATGCCATTAAAACTTCCAAAATACTTATGGCAGCCTCACTTATTTTAGTTCCTGGGCCAAAAACTGCAACAGCACCAGCATCAAATAGAAATTGATAATCTTGTGCAGGAATTACACCGCCCACAATTACCATAATATCTTCTCTACCATATTTTTTTAACTCGTCAATTACTTGAGGAACCAAGGTTTTATGTCCCGCTGCAAGTGATGATATTCCTAGAATGTGAACATCGTTTTCTACAGCTTGTTTTGCTGCTTCGGCAGGTGTTTGAAACAACGGACCAATATCTACATCAAAACCTACATCGGCATAACCTGTTGCTACAACTTTGGCACCACGATCGTGTCCGTCTTGTCCCATTTTGGCAATCATAATACGTGGTCTTCGCCCTTCTTTTTTTGCAAATTTATTTGCCAATTGTTTGGCTTGCTCAAAGCTTTCATCGTTTTTTATTTCTTTACTATACACGCCACTAAATGTTTTTATTTGTGCTTTGTATCTTCCAAAAGCTATTTCTAGCGCATCGCTAATTTCGCCAAGAGTTGCTCTGTTTCTGGCTCCTTCAACGGCAATTTCTAGTAAGTTACCTTCTCCAGTCTGTGCACAAAGGGTTAATTTTTTCAGCGAATTGGCAACTTTTTCTGCATTGCGGGTTGCTTTAATTTCATCTAATTGTTCTATTTGTTGTCTACGAACCATTTGATTATCAACATCCAAAATATGCAGTGGATCTTCTTTTTCTAATCTATATTTATTTATGCCAACAATTATATCTTGATTACTATCAATTCTTGCTTGCTTTCTTGCTGCAGCTTCTTCAATACGTAATTTCGGAATTCCAGCTTCGATAGCTTTGGTCATGCCTCCCAATTCTTCAACTTCTTGAATTAATTCCCAAGCTTTATCTGCAATTTCTTTAGTAAGACTTTCTACATAATAACTTCCAGCCCATGGATCTACAGTTTTGGTAATTTTAGTTTCTTCTTGCAAATATATTTGTGTATTTCTTGCAATTCGAGCCGAAAAATCGGTTGGTAATGCAATGGCTTCGTCAAGAGCATTTGTATGTAGCGATTGAGTTCCTCCTAGTGCTGCTGCCAATCCTTCGATTGTTGTTCTAGCCACATTATTAAAAGGATCTTGCTCTGTTAAACTCCACCCAGAAGTTTGACAATGGGTTCGTAATGCCAATGATTTTTCATCTTTTGGATTGAATTGTTTTAGCAATTTGGCCCATAACATTCTACCCGCTCGAAGTTTTGCAATTTCCATAAAATGATTCATACCAATTCCCCAAAAAAACGAGAGGCGAGGAGCAAAATCGTCAATTTTCATTCCAGTTGCCAGTCCTTTTCGAATATATTCTAAACCGTCTGCAAGTGTATATGCCAATTCAATATCGGCTGTGCCTCCAGCTTCTTGGATGTGATAACCAGAAATAGATATCGAGTTAAACTTTGGCATTTTCTTGCTAGTATATTCAAAAATAGCAGCTATAATTTGCATAGATGGTTTTGGTGGATATATATAAGTGTTGCGAACCATAAATTCTTTCAAAATATCATTTTGTATGGTTCCTGAAAGTTGCTCTGGCGAAACTCCTTGTTCTTCTGCAGCAACGATATAAAAAGCCATTATAGGCAAAACTGCTCCATTCATTGTCATTGAAACTGACATTTCGTTTAACGGAATTTTGTCAAATAAAACTTTCATATCTTCAACAGAATCTATGGCAACACCTGCTTTACCTACATCGCCAACTACGCGCTCATGATCGGAATCATACCCTCTATGTGTAGGCAAATCAAAAGCTACCGAAAGACCTTTTTGTCCTGCTTCAAGATTTCTACGATAAAATGCATTACTTTCTTGTGCAGTAGAAAATCCTGCATATTGACGAATTGTCCAAGGTCGTCTTACAAACATTGTAGAATATGGCCCACGCAAATAAGGCGCAATTCCTGCTCCGAAATTTAAATGTTCTAAATTTTCAATATCTTGTTTGGAATATGTTGTTTTTAAAATTATTCCTTCTGCTGTTTGAAAAAGTGGTTCAGTTTTAGAAGTTTTAACTTTTATGTCTGATGAATATGATAATTTTAAATTTTGAATATTCTTTCTCATGGGTTAAGCTTCTTTAGCTAATCGTTCTTGTTCTAATTTCTCTGCCAGTCTTTTTTCTATTATTGGAGTGATGAGCGTTTTTCTTGGATTTTGTTTTACAAATGGATATAATTCTAAATCGTGTTTCATCTTGTCATTTTTGTTAGGATATTTATTGGTACCTAATAAAATTTCTTTTCCAGAGTCGAATAACTCTTGTTCTTTTTTTGCGCTTTCGCTGATTTTATTTTGAATTTTACCTTCAATCAGTTGGTTGATAAAACCACCATTTAGTTCAATTTCTTTAAATAATTGAAGCGCTTTTTCTGCCAATTGATTGGTTAACGATTCAATATAATAAGCTCCGTCTGCAGGATTGTCAACTATGTTGAAATAGCTTTCTTTTTTCAATAGTATTAATTGATTTCTAGAAATCCGGTCACCAAATTCGTTGTCTTTGTGATACAAATTATCGTAAGCTAAATTTGAAATTGCATTTGCACCACCCAGAATTGCACTCATACATTCGGTAGTAGTTCTCAACATGTTTACGTTATAATCATACAATGTTTTGTTTCGTTTTGTAGGTGTAACAATTAAATGACATTCTAAATCATGATCATATTCTTTGGCTACAGTATTAAACAATAGTCTTAAAGCTCGCAGTTTTGCAATCTCGAAGAAATAATTAGTTCCAACAGAAACTTCTATTGCGATAGGATGTTTTATGGTTGGAATTCTATTGAAATATTCGTTTGTATGTGCAAGAGTGTAAGCGAGTTGTTGCACCATATTTGCACCAGCATTTTGGTAAATAGTTGCATTACAGTTCAAAAACGAATTTGTACTTGTTTGAGCAATACTATTAATTTTTTCAAAATCTTTATCAATATTTTCAAACCAATTACCGTCTTTTGTTAGCTGATGGATAACATCGTTGAGAATAAAAATTTTAACTTTATGTTGATTTGCAAATGCATTTAATTTAGAAACAAAATCGATAGATAAAAATGATAAATTGAAATAATAATTTACATTTTCTGCGGGAAGATTTTCCATTAAATCTTCAATCGAGATAGTTTCATTTTCTATTGTAAAATAAATACTTTCGGCGCCGCGAGTTAAAGTTTCTAAAGCGCGTTTGTTTGATTTTAAAACATCATAAACATAAATTTTTTGTAAAATTTCAAATTTGCTTACCTCGGTCGAAGGGTTTAAATTAATAAGAGAATTATCTAAATCGTCACTGTTGTAAAATGGTTTTATTTTAATTCCTTCGGGACTTTCCCATACTAAAGTTTCATTATAATCGTCTCCTTTTAAATCATATTGAATTTGTTGTTTCCACTGTTTTGTAGAAACTGAATTAAAATCTGAAAAATGTTTTTTATTAGATTTTGACATTAATTTTAAATTTAATTTTACTTAAACGGAATTAATTTTGTTTTAAATAGTGACATAACAATAACTCGATTATCATCTTAAATCAAATACTATTTCAAAAAAAATCAATTTATGATTACTTACTTATTGTTTTAGTTTTTCTAAACTATCATTAATTCTATCCTCTTCAATATCAATAATATAAACATCTTCACTATCACGTTTCATATAATATTTTTCTCGAGCATATTTTTCTATTTGTCCTGGGTTATTCAAATTTTTTATGCTTTGTTTGTCTTTTGCAATTTCTACTTGATAATAATTTTTGTTTGCTTCTAACTCATCAATTTGATTATCTAAAATCCTTTGATCTAAATATGAATAGTTGTCTAGAAACAGCATCCATACAATAAAAAAAATCATCACAATAGTGTATCTACTTCCTAAAAATTTTAGAAATGGATAACTTAAAATAAGGTTTTGATACCATTTTTTCATTGAAGCAATGTACGAAATTTAGGTTAATCTTTGATTGATAACTGCTCTAACTACATCTATTGCCACGTTATTATATTTATCATTTGGAATAATGATATCGGCAAAAGCTTTTGTAGGCTCTATAAATTGCTGATGCATTGGTTTCAGGGTTGTTTGATAGCGATTTAAAACTTCTTCCATATCTCGACCGCGTTCTGCAATATCTCGTTTCAATCGTCTTATAAGTCGTTCATCAGAATCTGCATGAACATAAACTTTTATATCAAAAAGTTCTCTTAGTTCGGGATTTGCCAAAATCAATATGCCTTCAACTATCATTACTTTTCTGGGATGAGTAGCAATTGTATCCTCGGTTCTGTTGTGAGTTACAAAAGAATAAACAGGTTGATTTATTGTTTCTCCTTTTTTTAAAGCTATTAAGTGTTCAACCAATAATTCAAAATCGATAGCTCGAGGATGATCAAAATTTATCAAGGCTCTTTCTTCAAAAGCTAAATTGTGATTTTCCTTATAATAAGAATCTTGCGAAATTATTCCAACTTCTGTTTGAGGTAACTCATTCATTATTTGATGAACAACTGTTGTTTTTCCTGATCCAGTGCCACCAGCTATTCCTATTATTAACATCTTTGTTTTGTTGTGTTTGGTTTTAGCAAAAATAGGAATTTAAATGAGAATTAAGATTAAAAAATTGTGGTTTATCAATTTAAAATCGTTCAAAAACGCCAAGACCAAACAGTGCAAAATCATATTTTACAGGATCTATTTTGTCTAAACTTCTCAAATTTTTATCCAATTCAAATACTGCTTTTGCATCATTTTGTTTTCTGTTTAAAAGACCTAATTTTCGAGCTACATTGCCAGAATGAACGTCTAACGGACAAGATAATACCGATGTTGGAATTGATTTCCAAATTCCGAAATCGACACCTTTAGTATCATTGCGAACCATCCAACGCAAAAACATGTTGATTCGCTTTGCAGCAGAATTATTTAACGGATCTGAAATATGTTTTTGTGTTCGAGTTTGATGTTCAATTTCAAAAAAAATTTTCTTGAATTCAGATATGCTTTTTTGTAAAGAATGATTTTCTTGATTTTTTGAAAAAATATGTTCTAAACCATTATGATTTTTATAAATGTGCTTCAATCCTTTTATAAATGTATTTAAATCTTGATTATTAAAAGTACGATGCACAAAATTTTCCATTTTAATCAAATCGTTTTCAGTATGTGACATGACAAAATCATGAGGAGAATTTCCCATTAAATCGATCATTTTTTTAGAATTTTGGATAATCATTTTTCGGTTTCCCCAAGCAATTGTTGCAGCAAGAAACCCAGCAATTTCGATATCTTCTTTTAATGAAAAACTATGCGGAATTTGAATTGGATCGGATTCGATGAAATTTGGATTGTTATATTGTTCGACTTTTTCGTCTAAAAACGATTTTAATTCATCTTTTGTCATCTTTTATTTCACTTTTTTAGCATAAAACCCATCCTTGATGTTGTTCGTTCTCATTTGCGGAACAATCTTAAAATATTTTTCGAAATATTTAATTTGTATTTTATTAACACAAGGTAAATTTCCGTTACTTGTTTTCCAAAAGAAAGAATTATCAACAGGCGAATTATATTTTAGATTTCCATTTGTAATGATTTCAAATTTTCCTAAATATTTGGAATTTTGATAAGGAAAAATCACATTGTCAAATGAAATAACAGAATTTTTTGAAGTCAATTTATTACTCGAAATTGAATTTATTTGAACTTGAAAAAAAAGTAATATTATAATTGGAATTACTGATACAAAAAGAAATGGGATAATTATTTTTTTGGATTTTAAAAAACTAGAAATAATTAAACATCCAAAAAACACAGATAAATGGACGAAAAAACGATATTGTGGAATCGAAAACAGAAGCAGGATTAATTGTAAAACGGAAATAAAATATACAATCCAAATGCCTTTTTTATTAAAAAATTTATAGATAAAGATTGGAGTAACAAAAAATAAGACTACTGTTACAAGATTAAATAAAAAATTAATTTTGGATACTAAAAACCACCTTTTGAAAATTTGAAAATTTGTTAAATTTTGTAAATCAGTTTCAGATACAAAAAAAGAAAATCGAGTTGATTTTTTAAACATAAATAAAATTATGTCTTTTGGTATTTGAAAATCAAGATTTAAATTCAAATTTGTAAAAGGATATAGTGCAAAACCGGTTAAAATTGTGTTTTTAGTAATAAACAAAATTAAAACTGACAAGGATAATATCATTGTGGGTACTATATTTTTATAAAAATTTTTAAAATTTATACAAAAATATGAAACAGGAATTAAAAGTAAAACTACCGAGATTGGTTTAATATAAAGTATAAAAAGTACTAAAGTTATAAGTAAATTAAATACTTGTATGTGTGTTTTATGGTAAAACTTTATAAAGTAGTAAAACAAAATTAAAGTT
Source organism: Flavobacterium sp. (assembly GCA_025351785.1). Taxonomy (GTDB): domain Bacteria; phylum Bacteroidota; class Bacteroidia; order Flavobacteriales; family Flavobacteriaceae; genus Flavobacterium. The sequence goes on along the minus strand of JANXVF010000095.1, from coordinate 24,928 downwards.
AAAATATAAACCGCAATATCTGGCGAAGGAGCATTTATAAATTGAAAAAAAAAGAGGTTTGCCAAAGGGAGTAATCCGATACTTAAATAATTTTTATTTGAATTTCTAAAGTAATTATTTAATTTGAATGTAGCAAAAATAGTTCCCAATGCAAGGCAAAATCCACTGATATCATTAAAATTATTATACAAAAAAGAAAAATTAAAAACACTCTGCAAAACATGCCATCCGCTTGTTTGTGCAAAAAAAATATGAAGATTTCCAAGTCCTGGTACAAAGCCATATTCATTTAGCCATTTTATTGTTTGGATATAATAACTCTCATTATCAATTATAAACGGAATTGTAGCACATTGGGCTAGTATTAAAAATAATATCAAAAGTAAATATATTTTTAAGGAAGGAATAAGTTTTTTGAAATCTAAATAAAACTGTTTGAAGATTGAAGTTATTTCTGTGTGGTATAAAAATAAAGCTAGACAATTTATGCTAAATAGTATACAATGAAATTCAATATTTATTCTAAAAAATAGTGCCCAGACAGATGATATAATTGTAATAAAAAATAGTCCAATAATTGATTTTATGGCAAAATTATTAGAATGTGTTGCAATTAGTTTATTAAATAAAAATCCGAAAATTATACTAGAAATTAGGATGTAGCACCAACTTAATAGTATTAATATCATGATTTATTTTTTTTAATTACTAATTAGTCCGTCAACCATAACTAACTTTCTATCGGCTCTGTTTGCTAAATCTTCATTGTGCGTTACAATTACAAATGTCTGATTAAATTCATCACGAAGTTTAAAAAATAATTGATGTAAATTTTCGGCTGATGCAGTATCTAAATTTCCCGAAGGTTCATCAGCAAAAATAATTAAAGGTTTATTAATCATTGATCTAGCAACTGCAACTCGCTGTTGTTCACCACCCGAAAGTTCTCCTGGTTTATGATTTATTCTGTGCGAAAGTCCTAAATAATCAAGCAATCTTTTTGCTTCAATTTCTGTTTCTTTTTTATCTTTGCCACCTATATAAGCAGGAATACAAACATTTTCTAAAGCAGTAAACTCGGGTAACAGCTGATGAAATTGAAAAATAAATCCTAAATTTTCATTTCTAAATTTAGATAATGCCTTATCTTTCATTTTCAAAACATCTTCTCCATTTATTTCTAATGATTGATTTTTTTCAAAAGTAGGGTTGTCTAGCGTACCAAGAATTTGTAGAAGTGTTGTTTTACCAGCCCCCGAAGTACCAACAATAGAAACGATTTCGCCTTTTTTAATATGTAAATTAACTCCTTTCAAAACATGAAGTTTATCATAATATTTATGAATATTTTTGGCCTGAATCATTTCAAATTTTTTACAAAGAAACAAAGATTTGGGTAATTTAATGTAGAACTATATCTTTTATTTATTCGTAGATTAGTAAAAATTAAAAATTAAAGCATCATTATTGTTTAATTATTTATTACTTTTGTTAAACAATTTAAAAAATAAATTTATTTTTACATCTTATAATTCTTGAAAGGTATAAATTAATTTATTTCAATAAAATTTGAAATTAATCTAAATAAATCTATTTAATAATGCAAAATGGAAATGAAATTGCCACTTTCGCAGGTGGATGTTTCTGGTGTACAGAAGCTGTATTTTTAGAATTAAAAGGGGTAGAATCTGTAACTTCTGGATATATAGGTGGTAAAAGTATTAATCCAACTTACAAAGAAATTTGTACTGGCGAGACGGGTCACGCAGAAGCAATTCAAATAGTTTTTAATCCTGAAATTATTTCGTTTGGGGAGTTGTTAGAATTATTTTTTGCCACACATGATCCTACAACTTTAAATCGTCAAGGCGCAGATATAGGAACTCAATATCGTAGTGAAATTTTTTATCATGATGATAATCAGATGGATATTGCAAAAAAATACATTCAATTGTTAAACATCGATAAAACTTTTGGAGAGGGAAAAGTGATTGTAACTAGAATTTCTCCAATAGAAACTTTTTATCCAGCAGAAAATTATCATCAAAATTATTACAATCAAAATAAATCACAAGGATATTGTTCGTATGTGATTACACCAAAAATAGAAAAATTAAAAACCTTTTATAAATCCAAGTTAAAAACTAATTAAAAATCCTCTTAAATTTTACTATGAATACACAAACTGAAATAGAAAAAATTGAAACAATCGGCGAGAATCATCTTATGACATCAGCAGATACACCACTTCGCAAAGATGCATTCGAAAAAACGAACGATGAGAAAATGCATAATATAGAAAAACATTTTTATAATATTATGCACGAACTTGGACTTGACATGACCGATGACAGTTTGCAAGGATCGCCACATCGTGTTGCAAAAATGTTTGTCAATGAAATTTTTCAAGGGTTAGATCCTCGAAATAAACCAAAAATGTCCACTTTTGAAAACAATTATCTATATGATAAAATGTTGGTCGAAGCTAATATTAATTTTAACTCGACTTGCGAACACCATTTTTTGCCAATTATAGGTAAAGCACATGTAGGTTATGTTTCTTCTGGTCGAGTAATAGGACTCTCAAAATTAAACAGAGTTGTTGATTATTATTCTCGTCGTCCACAAGTACAAGAGCGTTTGATAATGCAAATTTTTAATGATTTGCAGGTATCTTTAGAAACAGAAAACGTGATTGTAGTTATGGAGGCTGCGCATCTTTGTGTATCTTGTAGAGGTATAAAAGATGAAAACAGTTACACATCTACCATTCAGTATGGTGGGATTTTTAAAGAAAAAGACAATCGAAATGATTTTTTCAATTTGATTAGAAAAGAGAAAATGTAATTTTTTTCTTTTCAATTTGTTTAAAAATCTATAAATACAGTTTTTAAATTCAATAAAATAAACCCTAACTTAAAAAGCAATTCCTCAACAAGAATTGCTTTTTTTATTTTACACACAACAATTTATTCAAACTTGGCATATCGTTTGTTTGCAAAATATAAATTTATATTTATAATGAAACAAATTTCTAATTCAAGATTAAATTTTTCACACAAAAAGCGTAACTTATACCTCGGAATTTTGTTCGATTTATTGGGAATGGCTTCCTATTTAATACCCTTTTTTGGCGAATTTGAAGATGTTATTTGGGCACCACTGGCGGGATTTACACTTTCTTATATGTATAAAGGTACAATAGGAAAAGTTGGAGGAATTATAGAATTTTTGGAAGAAATTTTACCTTTTTCAGATTTTATACCCACTTTTACATTGATCTGGATTTATACTTATGTGATTAAAAAACAAGATGATTAATTTTTTAAAACTTTATATTTGTTACGTTTTAAATAAAATACGATGCATTTTCTAAAAAGATTTTTTGTTATTTCAGTGTTATTTTTAGTTTTTTTAAGTTGTAAATCGGGTGATTTTAGAGCATCAAAATCAGCTCTAGCTTTAAAAAACAATTATTTACAAGGAACTTCGATGGCTTACTACGACAAAATAGACGACACCACTTTTGTAAATCTAAAAAACTTTAGTTCAGATTTTATTTATGATATGAAATATGCAACCGAAGCTAATTTTCTTAAAAGTAAAGTGTATGATTGTGCTCAATGTTATTTAAGATTTAAAACTATAAAAAAATTAATTGAAGCTAATGTTGAATTCAGAAAAAATGGCTATTCGATTAAAATTTTTGATTGCTATAGGCCATTAGATATTCAAAAAAAAATGTGGGATTTAGTTCCAAACGCCGATTATGTTGCCGACCCAAAACGAGGTTCTATTCACAATCGTGGTGGTGCTGTCGATATAACCTTAGTAGATGTAACGGGTAAAGAGTTAGATATGGGAACAACTTTTGATTTTTTTGGAATCGAGGCAAGTCACAACTATCAAAATTTATCTGACACCATAAAAAAAAATCGACTTATATTGAAGGAAACAATGCTAAAATATAATTTCAAAATTTTTCAATCAGAGTGGTGGCACTATAACTTAATAGATAGTCAGCAAGATAAAATTGCTAATTTTAAATGGAATTGTAATTAGTTTTTATTCGATACATTTCAAATAATTAATAAAATAAGTGTCTGGATTATAGGTTTTGCCATCAATTTCTGAAACTATTTCTGATTTAAAAACAAAATCATGAGTTTCGATTGCATATTTTATTCTCATCAAAGTGATAGGAGCACTTTTTAATATTTCAAAAGAATTTTTTAAAAACATAAAATATCCTGTATTTATGCGATTATTAAATCCACTTTCATCTCGAATAACTGTGCCACAGTTTTCCTGATTTTTGTGAATAAGGGTTACAATTTTGCCGTTATTTAATTGAAAATATACTTTTGAATCTTTATTAAAGCAATTTGCCTGAATAAAATTCATACTTTTTTGTATTGTTTGAATTTTTAATACGGGCATACCATCAATTTTTTCTAACGAAAAATAGATGTGATTTACTTTTCCTCCAAATATTTTTTCCTGAACTATGTAATCTTTTGTTGCTATGTAAGTTCCTAAACTATCATTCACATTTGTACTGTAATCACAATCTTTTTGTGCGTTGCAAAAGGTAAAAATTAGTAAAAAGATTAAGACAATTTTAGTTTTCATTTTAAATTATATTTTTTGCAAATTAACACTATTTTGGTATCATTTTTATCAGTTGTAAAAAAACAATAATCATTTGAACCATCTTTTATTTTATATTTTTTTCTTAAATTTTCGACAGTATCTTCAAAATTACGAATTGTAATATTTAGTTGTTTATTTTGTAAATGTAATTTTAATTCTTTTTTTGAAAACTGAATCTCTTTTTCGATTTCAAATATTCTCCCTGGAAAATTTACTATGGTGTTTGAAGTATATAAATGAGAATTTTGATGCAATTTGAATAAATTAAATTGACTTCCAATTTCTGAAAAACCACCCGATTTCATAATTGCACTATTGGGTTCGTAAAGATATTTTTTTGGTAAACTGAAATTTGATATTGAATTTGAATTTAACTTGAAATCAAAAATCTCTAGTTTTGTTTTTGTAAAATTTCTTGTTTTTATTTCTACACAATCATTATAATTTTGTTCTAATTCCCAAATTAATTCTTTCACTTCATTTTCTACAGCAACCACATGAATTGATTTTACATTTTTAAGTTCATTTATTCCTGCTGTTATATCTAGAATTGGAGCTGTTTTTAGCAAAATTTTTGATGTGTATTCAAAATAAAATTTTTGCAATTCTACAACATTTGGCTCACAATCTTTAAGCATAAAAACTTTTCCTTTAGCCTCGTTTCTTCTCGATGGATCAATATAAATTGTATCAAATTTTTGATTTAATTTTTTTAATATTTGAGCACTTTCTCCAGAAATACAGCTAATGTTTGAAACATTTAATGCTTTAAAATTATGAGTTGCTATTGTTGATAATTCCTCATTTATCTCGCAATGAGTTACTTGTGAAACTGTTTTTGAAAAATAATAATCATCAATCCCAAAACCACCTGTTAAGTCGATTAAATTTTTTCCTGAAACTAATTGAGATTTATATTTTGCAGTGGTTTCTGATGAAGTTTGTTCTAACGATATTTTGGTTGGATAAATTATATTTTTTGTGTTAAACCAAGTTGGTAATTTAGTTTTTGCTTTTGAGCGACTTGAAATTTGGTTGAGAATTGTTTTAAAATCTATATTTTGGAATGGATTTTTTTTGAATGCTAATTCGGTAATTTTTGTAGTTTCGTTTTGGATTATATAGTTTTGAATTTCGGGTTGTAGGAGTTCATCAATTTTCATTTTTTGTAAAATTTGTCGAGGTACAAGTGCTAATTATCTAACCCTGATGGAAATGGAAATCCTTTTTTTTCATTTTTTTTATGAAAAAAAAGATTGAAATGTACAGCAGGAATATGGAATGTCGAAAATGCCAAATGATTTGTTACTAAAAGTTTTGAGTTAATACTTGTATGATTTTATTATTTGGTAGAAATTCTTTTCCAATTACTTTTAATATGGTGTATGAAGGCACTGCGATTATCATTCCTACTATTCCGAAGAGAATACCAGCGATTAGAATTATTAAAAATATTTCGAGAGGATGAGAATTTACACTTTTTGAAAAAATTATGGGCGATGCTATATTACTATCGAAAAGATGTACTAGAATAAAACCAACAAATACATAAATTGAGGTTTGTAGTGTTACTGTTTGAAAATCGAAATTGATGTTTGAAAGCATTGTTAATATTCCTGCTAAAATTGAAGCAAATAGTGCACCAACATAGGGAATAATATTTAAAATGGCACATAAAAAAGCTATTACAAATGCGTTTTGAACATTAAAAATTAATAAAACAATTAGGTATAAAATAGTCACTATAATAAGTTGTATTGCCAACCCTATAAAATATCTTGTCAACAATTCTTTTGTTTTGCGCATTGAATTTAGAAATTGTTCTTCTTTTGAATTTGGGATTATATATTTTAATCCTGAAATAAAATTTAGTTTATCTTTTAAAATAAAGAAACTAATGAATAATGTTGATGCAAGACCGATTCCAAAACTACTTATTGTACTAATTACCGAATTAAAAAAGTTTGTAAAAATTGAAAAATTAAAACTCGAGTTTAAGTCGGATGTTTTTATTACATGACCTAAATTAATATTCCTTTTTTCGAAATATAAATTTAATTGTGAATATAACTCTAGACATTTTTTTTCGATAGAATTAGTATCTAGAAGTGATAAGTTTGAACTTTCTGAAAGAAGTAAGGGAACAAATAGAAAAAGTAAACCAATAAAAATGACAATAAATAAAAATAAAGTAGTTATTACTGCTAATGAGTTTTTAAATTTCAATTTTTTTTTCAAAAATTCGACTATGGGATTCGCAATTAATGAAAAAACGAGTGCCAAAATTATGTAAACTAATACGGATTGAATTTTATAAAAAAATATTATAAGCAAAGCAACTGCGCCAATTACTGAAACTGCTCTTAAAATTCCTGTTGCAATAATTTTTGAAGAAATCATTAATAATTTATAAAAAGTAAATGTAAAAAAACTCGTTCACAATAGCGAGTTTTCAGTAATTAAAAATTTTATAATCGTAAAGATTAGTTTATAATTAATCATTAAAAATATAATTCAGAATGTTAGCTCCCATTTTTAGTGCTTTTTCGCGTACTTCTTTTGGGTCATGGTGTACATCTTCGTCTTCCCAACCATCTCCTAAATCGCACTCATAAGTGTAAAGTAAAACAAGACGATTGTTTTCGAAAATTCCAAATGCCTGAGCACGTTTGCCGTCATGCTCATGAATTTTTGGCAATCCAGATGCAAAGTTGAACGGTTTTTGAAAAATAGGATGATTGGCGGGAATTTCGACTAAATTATTATTTGGAAAAATTAATTTTATTTGTTTACGAATGTATTCATCTAATCCGTAATTATCATCAAAATGCATAAATCCCCCTGATAACATGTAGTTTCTTAGGTTTAAAATTTCGGCATCGTTAAAAATTATATTTCCATGACCAGTTGCATGCACAAATGGATATGAAAAAATATCTGGACTACTAGGTTCAACAGTTGCTGGCTTTGATTTTATAGTAGTTTTAATTGTTTGATTGCTGTATTTTATCAAATTAGGAAGTGAAGTAGGGTTTGCATACCAATCGCCACCACCATTATATTTTAACAATGCAATTTCTTGTGAGAATCCTAATAAAGGAAATAAAATACAGAAAATTATTTTTTTCATTTTATAAATATTGATTTGTAAAAACTACACTATGGCAGGCAACAACACCTGCAGTTTCTGTTCGTAATCTGGTTGAACCCAAATGTACGGGATTAAATTTATAATCTAGCGCTGTTAGAATTTCCTTTTGCGAAAAATCTCCTTCGGGACCAATTAATATTGTTACGTTTTCGTTTAGTATTAAAGCTGATTTTAATGATTTTTTTTCATCTTCCTCACAATGTGCAATAAATTTTTGTCCATCAAACTGTTGTTTTAAAAAATCTCTAAATAAAATAGGGTCATTAAGTTTTGGTAAATAACAATGTAATGATTGTTTCATAGCGGTTTCGATTATTTTTTTAAATCGATCTACATTAATAACTTTACGTTCAGAATTCTCACAAATAATTGGTGTTATTTCTTGTATTCCTATTTCGGTTACTTTTTCTAAAAACCATTCATACCGCTCATTCATTTTTGTTGGGGCAACGGCTAAATGTAATTTAAATTTAGGCTCATCTTTTTTTTCAAATGATAAAATCGAAACAGAACATTTACTATCTGATGCGAGTATAATTTGGGTTTTAAACAGATAACCTAAACCATTGGTAACAAACAATATATCGTCTTCTTTCTTGCGCAATACTTTTACTATATGTTTACTTTCTTCTTTATCAAATAAAAATGAAGTGTGTTTTTCTGTAAGTAAAGGATTGTAAAATAATTGCATATTAAAATTCAATTCTAGCTTTTGATGTTACAGTTGTATTTTCAAACTTGTTATGTAAATATTTATGATATCCAACAATGCCAATCATCGCAGCATTATCAGTAGTATATTCAAATTTAGGGATAAAAGTTTTCCATTGATACATATTTTCAGCATTTTTCAAGGTTTCTCTAATGCCAGAATTTGCCGAAACTCCACCACCTATAGCGATTTGAGTAATTCCAGTTTTTGCAACTGCCATTTTTAATTTTTCCATCAATATTTCGATAATAATATGTTGGATTGAGGCACAAATATCTTCTATATTTTCAGCAATAAAATTTTCATTTGCAGCAACATTTTTTTGAATAAAATATAAAATTTGAGTTTTTAAACCAGAAAAGCTAAAATTCAATTCTGGAACTTTTGGTTTAGTAAATTTGAATGCATTCGGATTTCCTAGTTTTGCATATTTATCTATAAGTGGTCCGCCAGGATATGGCAATCCCAATATTTTTGCGGTTTTGTCAAAGGCTTCTCCTACTGCGTCATCAGTTGTTTCGCCAATAATTTTCATATCAAAAAAACTATTTACTTTTACAATTTGAGTATGTCCACCCGAAATGGTAAGGGCTAAAAATGGAAATTCAGGTTTGTCAAATCCCTCTTCATCTATAAAATGAGCCAAAATATGGGCATGCATATGATTTACAGCAATAAGTGGAACTTGAAGAGCCATAGATAACGATTTTGCAAAAGAGGTTCCTACTAATAGTGATCCCATCAAACCAGGGCCTTGTGTAAAAGCTATTGCAGTAAGTTGATCTTTAGAAACATTTGCATTTTTAAGAGCAACTTCGAGTACTGGTACAATATTTTGTTGATGTGCTCTTGAGGCAAGTTCTGGAACCACTCCTCCATACTGCTCATGAATTTTTTGTCCAGCAACTACATTTGATAATACTTTATTATTTTTTAAAATTGCACAAGCGGTATCGTCACATGAACTTTCTATGGCAAGAATATAAATATCTTTTGGTAACATTAGGTATAATTTTTGCTTGAGTGTAGTATAATATGGTAATAAATTCTATTTTTACATCAAATACAAAAGTAACTATTTTAAAGGTTTCTTATTTAAAACACATGTTTTAATTTTGGAAAAAAACATAAAAAAATCGAGTTTTAAAACATTTCGCAAAATAGTATTTCGTACTTTTTTAGTACTATTACTTCTATTGTTGTGTGCTGGAATTGCTTTATCATTACCTAGTGTACAAACTAAAATTGCACATTACTACACAAATAAGCTTAATAAAAAATATGGCACAGATATTTATGTAGATCAAGTTGCAGTAACCATTTTTGGGAGTATAAAATTAAAAAAAATTTTAATTAAAGATTATAAGAAAGATACTTTAATTTATGCAACTAGACTCAACACAAGCATACTGGATGCTAATAAAATTATAAATGGAGATTTAATACTTGGCACCATACGTGCAGATGGTTTAGTTTTTAATCTTAAAACATATAAGAAAGAAAAAGATTCTAATTTTGATAAATTTTTAAAAGTATTTGAAACAAAAAAGAAGTCAAATAGCCTTTTTTTAATGACTTCAAAAAAAGTTATAATTACCCAAAGCCATTTTATTTTAACTGATGAAAACACATTGGTTAAAAAGGAAATAGATTTTACTAAACTAAACGGAGTTTTAAATAATTTTAAAATTTTAGGTCCAGAAGTAAATATGGATGTCGATGAAATGTCTTTTCAAGACCATCACGGATTAGTAGTTGAAAACTTAAAAACTGAATTTAACTATACTAAAAAAAATATTTCCCTCAAAAAACTTGATTTAATAACTAGTAATTCTAGTTTTAAAGGATCAATCCTATTAAAATATAATCGTGATAACAATGATTTTTCTGATTTTAATAACAGAGTAATTTTTGATATAACTACCGACAGTGCAAAAATTGCTACCAACGATATTCGATTTTTTTATACCGATATTGCTCCTAATCAAAATTTTAATTTTAAGTCTAAAATTGATGGTACTTTAAACAACTTGATTTTAAAAAATCTTGTTTTGATTGATACAAAGAATTCTCAAATTATAGGAAATGTAAATTTTAAAAATTTATTTGCGAAATCAGGTCAAGGCGATTTTTATATGAAGGGTTCCTTTAAAAAAGTTGCTTCAAGTTATGATAATTTAACGAGTTTATTGCCAAATGTTTTAAGGAAAAAATTACCATCTTCGTTAAAAAAATTAGGACGATTTACCCTTATTGGAGATGCCGAGATTACTACTAAAACTGTTGATGCGGATTTTGAACTAAAAACCATTTTAGGAAATATTAAATCTCAATTATTGATGACAAATTTGAATAATATCAATGATGCCTCCTATAATGGTTCAATAATTTTAGATAATTTTGATGTAGGAAGTTTTTTGAATCGTAAAGATATTGGTAAAGTTACATTGGATATTGATGTTGATGGTAAAGGATTTACCGAAAAATATTTAAACACAAAATTTTCTGGCGATATTAAAAGTGCTCGTTATAACGGATATACTTATCAAAATATAAATGTTGATGGGAGTTTTAAAAAGCCAATTTTTAAAGGTAAAATCAACGTAAACGATCCTAATTTATTTTTAGATTTTAATGGATTAGTTGATTTATCCAAAAAAGAAAATATTTACGATTTTCATGCAAAAGTAGATTATGTAAACCTTAAAAAATTGAATTTTGTAAATGATTCAATTTCAGTATTCAAAGGAGATGTATTGATAAAAGTTGCCGGAAATTCTGTTAATAATTTAAGAGGAGATATTGTAGTTACAAATGCATCTTATCAAAATCCGAAAGATATTTACTTTTTTGACAAATTAAATGTAAGTTCAAAATTTGATATTAATAACGAACGTGTTATCAGTATTTATTCGCCAAATGCCATAAAAGGTGAAATTTCGGGCAAATTTGATTTTACTCAAATTCAGAAAATGGTTCAAAATTCGCTAGGAAGTTTGTATACCAATTTTAAATTAGACCCTTTAAAAAAAGGACAGTATTTAAAATTTAATTTTTCTGAATTTAATAAAATTATAGAAATTTTAAACCCTAAAATTTCTGTAGATTCTACTGCTACACTTACCGGAAGCATCAAATCTGATACAAATGATTTTAAAATGAATTTTAATTCAAAAAAAATCGATGCATTTGATAATCATCTTGACAATGTTAGGTTTGAAATTGATAATAAAAACCCACTTTATAACACTTTTGTCCAGATAGATAGTATTAAAACTAAATTCTATAAAGCCCGTGATTTTTCGCTTATTAATGTTACTTCAAAAGATACTTTAGCTTTTAGAGTAGAGTTTAAAGGCGGTGAAAAAGGGAAAGACAATTTTAACCTGAACTTGTATCACACCATTAATAAAGACAACAAAAATATTGTAGGTTTTAGCAAATCTGAGGTTATGCTAAAAGATTATTTGTGGTTTATTAATGAAAAAAATGATGATAAAAATAAGTTAGTTTTTGATAAAGGATTTAAAAATTTCACTTTTGATGACATTATTATTTCTCACGAAAATCAGTCTATGCAAATTACGGGTCTACTTGACGGAAAGCGCACTAAAGATTTGAGATTATCGTTTCATGATGTAGATTTAAATAAGGTAACTCCCGATATTGAAAAATTTAAATTTAACGGGCGACTCAATGGCGATTTGTATTTAAAACAAAACAATTCGATATATCAACCCACAGCACAACTTGACATTAAAGAATTATTTATAAACGATAACAAACTTGGAGATTTAAATCTTGATATAAATGGAGATGAAAGTTTTAAAAAGTTTTATATAAAATCGGTTATCGAAAATGAAAATCTAAAATCGTTCACTGCAGATGGGAATTTACAAATAGAAGGCGAAGAAACACTAATAAATTTAGATTTGAATTTCCAGAAATTTAATCTTGGAGTTTTAAGTAATTTGGGTGGCGATGTAATTTCAAACATCAGAGGATTTGTAACAGGAAATGCAAGTTTGACAGGAAAAGTAAGCGATATAGATTACAACGGTCGACTACTAGCAGACAATGTTGGACTTACAATTCCATATTTGAATGTTGATTATATAATAGATTCAAATTCGATTATTGATATTACAAAAAATAAATTTTCAATTCCGAAAACCAATATTACCGATTCAAAATATAATACTAACGCTAGTTTAGAAGGATTTATCAAACATAAGCAATTTGGAAATTGGGAATTAGATTTAACAATAGACTCTAATAGATTGCTAGCTCTAAACACAAAAGATCATGAAGATGCCGCATATTTTGGTACTGCATTTATAAAAGGAGGCGCTACACTTAAAGGACCTACAAGTGGTTTGACTATAAATGTTAAAGCCAAATCTGAGAAAGGTACTGATATAAAAATTCCAATAAATAACGCGGAATCATCAGGCGATAAAAATTATATTCATTTTGTAACCAAAAATGAGAAATATAAGTTAGGAATTCCAGATCCTAATTTAGATAAAAATTACAATGGACTAGAAATGAATTTCGACTTCGAAATTACGCCTGTAGCAACAATTGAAGTAATTTTAGACAGAGATTCGGGTCATGGAATGAAAGGAAGCGGCAACGGAACTCTAAATTTAGCTATAAATACAGGCGGAAAATTTGAAATATATGGAGATTTTCAGGTTTGGGAGGGTATTTATAATTTTAAATATGGAGGATTAATAGACAAGAAATTTACAGTAAAAAAATATGGATCAATTGTTTGGGAAGGCGATCCGCTAAGAGCAAATTTAAATTTAGAAGCGGTTTATAAAACAGAAGCAAACCCCGATGTATTGATTGGTAGCAATTCGTTTAACAAAAAAATCCCGGTAGAAGTTGTAATTGGAGTAAAGGGAAGTTTACGAAATCCTGAACCCGATTTTAATATTAATTTTCCAAATGTAAATTCGGTTCGTAAATCAGAGATAGAGGCAAAACTTGGCGATAAAGATGCACGACAAACGCAAGCTTTAACACTGCTTGCTACGGGAAGTTTTTTAAGTCAGGAAGGAGTAGGACAAACGCAACCTACAAATTTATTATATGAAAAAGCAAGTGCCTTGTTTGGCGATATTTTTAAAAGCGATAATGATAAAATCCAACTTAATGTAGATTATGTTCAAGGTGATAAATCTGCTTTGAATCAAACTAATGGTCGTTTTGGAGTTACACTCTCTACCAAAATTAATGATCGAATTACCATTAATGGTAAAGTTGGTGTTCCTGTTGGTGGTGTAAGTGAGTCTGCAGTTGTAGGAAATTTTGAAGCGCAATACCGTGTTAATGACGATGGAACATTAAATTTAAGAATTTTTAATAGAGAGAATGATATAAATTATATCGGTCAAGGAATTGGTTATACGCAAGGAATTGGAGTTTCATATGAAGTCGATTTTGATACCTTTAGTGAATTAGTAAATAAAATTTTCAAGAAAAATAAATTAGGTAAAATAGAAAAACCAGAGTCTGACGTAGAAGATTCTAATCCATTACCTGAGGGTTCAAAATTTATTGACAAATCAGAAAAAGATAAAAAGAATCAAAATAAATCAGATGATGAACTAATTCATAATAAGCAGGCAATTCCAAATGAAAATTGATTTCAAAAAATCTGTATTTATCAAATTGATATTTTTGTACCTCATAAAATAGAAACTTATCAACGAAAACGTTTGCATTTTATTAAATCTGTCAAATTTTATAGTACTTACACAAATAGTAAATTCTACTTTGCTATTTTTACAACCTAATCTTTACACTATTTAATGCCAAAAACTATTAAAAAAATTGGAGTCCTTACTTCGGGAGGCGATTCTCCTGGAATGAATGCAGCAATCAGATCGGTGGTTAGAACCTGTGCCTATCATAAAATTGACTGTGTTGGAATTTATCGTGGATATCAAGGAATGATCGAAGGCGATTTTAAAGAAATGAATGCTCGTTCTGTAAATAATATAGTAAATAAAGGAGGAACAATTTTAAAATCTGCTCGTTCAAAAGAGTTTATGACCCCAGAAGGCAGAAAAAAAGCGTATGAAAATTTAGTTAAAGCGGGAATCGATTCTTTAGTTATTATAGGTGGTGACGGAAGCTTTACAGGAGCTGAGATTTTTAATAGCGAATACGGATTTCAAGTTATGGGAATACCAGGAACTATTGATAATGATATATTTGGAACGAGTCACACACTTGGGTACGATACAGCTTTAAATACTGTTGTCGAGGTGATTGATAAAATTAGAGATACTGCTAGCTCGCACAATCGATTATTTCTAGTTGAAGTAATGGGTCGTGATGCGGGTCATATTGCATTAAATGCAGGAATTGGTGCTGGTGCCGAAGAAATTCTTATTCCAGAGGAAGATTTAGGATTAGACCGATTGCTAGATTCATTAAAGAAAAGTAAAGCATCGGGCAAATCGTCAAGTATCGTGGTTATTGCCGAAGGAGATAAAATAGGGAAAAATGTATTTGAGCTGAAAGATTATATTGAAGAAAATTTACCAGAATATGATGTACGAGTTTCCGTTTTAGGTCACATGCAACGTGGTGGTTCTCCGTCATGCTACGACAGAGTTTTGGCTTCAAGACTTGGTGTTAAAGCAGTCGAATCAATATTAGACGGAAAATCTAATTATATGGTAGGAATAATAAACGATAAAGTGGCTTTAACTCCTTTGGAATTAGCTATCAAAGGAAAATCTGAAATCGATCGAGAATTGCTGAGAGTTTCAGAAATTATGTCAACTTAATTCGATTTTTCTTTATTTGTTTATTCGATAAATCGATAATAATCAAAAACACAAATAATCAAACTTGTAAATAATCAAATAATCACATTCAAATAAACATAAAATAAAATGTCAAAAGTAAAATTAGGAATCAACGGTTTTGGAAGAATAGGAAGAATAGTTTTTAGAGAAACTTTTAATAGAGATAATGTTGAGGTTGTTGCAATTAACGACTTGCTAGATGTAGATCATTTGGCTTATTTGTTAAAATATGATTCAGTTCACGGACGATTTAATGGCAAAGTAGAAGTTATTGACGGAAAACTTTTTGTAAACGGTAGAAACATCAGAATTACAGCCGAAAAAGACCCATCTACTTTAAAATGGGATGAAATTGGTGCTGAAGTTGTTGCAGATTGTACTGGAATTTTCACAACTATAGATTCTGCTCAAGCTCATATAAAAGGTGGAGCCAAAAAAGTTGTAATTTCTGCACCATCAGCAGATGCACCAATGTTTGTAATGGGCGTAAACCATTTAGATGTAAAAGCATCAGACACTATAGTTTCAAATGCCTCTTGTACCACAAATTGTTTAGCACCGCTTGCAAAAGTAATACATGATAATTTTGAAATTGTAGAAGGTTTAATGACTACAGTTCATGCTACTACATCAACTCAAATGGTAGCAGATGGTCCTTCGAGAAAAGACTGGCGTGGCGGACGTGCAGCTAGTGTAAATATAATTCCGTCCTCAACTGGTGCAGCAAAAGCAGTAGGAAAAGTTATCCCTGCACTAAACGGAAAACTCACCGGGATGTCGTTTAGAGTTCCTACAATTGATGTTTCTGTAGTAGATTTAACCGTAAAAGTTGCTAAAGAAACTACGTATGAGGAAATAATGAAAGTTTTAAAACACGCCTCAGAAACTGATTATAAAAATATAATCGGTTTTACCGAAGATGATGTGGTTTCTCAAGATTTTGTATCTGATACTCGAACATCTATTATTGATGCAAAAGCAGGAATTGGATTAAATTCTACTTTTTTCAAAATTGTATCTTGGTATGATAATGAATATGGTTATTCGTCAAAATTAATCGATTTATCTGTACACATTGCTGGATTAAAATAAAAACAAACTGAATTAAGAATTAAAAGATTGAAGATAGCCTCTTTATTTTTAATTCTTAATTTTTTAATTTTCATATATGAAATTACTTGTAGACAGCGGTTCCACAAAAGCAGATTGGATTGCAATTGACGACAATGGCAAAGTGCTTTTTACAACTCAAACGCTAGGCTTAAATCCTGAAGTTCTCAATAAAGATGAAATTATTTCGCGCTTAGAGGATAAGTTTGATATTTCTCATAATAAACTAAAAACAACTCATTTATATTTTTATGGTGCTGGTTGTGGTACTGATAGGATGAAAATATTTTTAGCCGAAGTTTTTCAAGGATATTTCAAAAAAGCATATATTAGTGTTCATGAAGATACTTATGCAGCAGTTTATGCAACAACTCCAAAGAATGAAAAGGCAATAGTTTGCATCCTAGGAACGGGATCAAATTGTAGTTATTTTGATGGTTCAGTTTTGCACCAAAAGGTGCAATCGCTTGGATATATTGCTATGGATGATTGCTCTGGAAATAGATTTGGTCGTCATTTACTAAGAGGTTTTTATTTTAATCAAATGCCAAGCGATTTAGCCAAAGAATTTCAGGAAGAGTATAATGTAGAACCCGATTATGTAAAGCATAATTTATATAAGGAGCCAAATCCAAATGCTTATTTAGCTACTTTTGCAAAATTTTTAATCAAACATAAGGAAAGCGATTTTTGCAAAAAATACATCCTGCAAGAAATGGAGGATTTTGTAGAAAACTACATCAAACAATTTGAAAATTATCAAGATGTTCCTGTTCATTTTATAGGTTCTATTGCGTTCTATTTGAAAGAAGAACTAGAAATAGTATTACAAAAGCATCATGTTAAAATAGGAAATGTACTCCGGCGTCCTATTGACGGATTAATTGCATATCATATTTTGAATAAATAACAAAAATAAATAAAATTAAAAAAGCGATTTTCAAAGTTGAAAATCGCTTTTTTATTTTGCAATTATTTTAAATCGAAAACCACCTTGAAACCATTCCTTTCTCAGTATTTGTTGCATTTTTGTGGTCAAACTCGTTTGTTTTACCATTATAAGTATAATCTTTTTCCCAGTCTGAAAAGTAATGTGCAATTTGTTTAATAGCATTACAAACATAGTGTATTTCGTCGGTAGTAGTAGTAGGGTGGATTGACATGCGTATCCAACCTGGTTTTTTAAACAAATCGCCCGAGGTAATTTGTGATATTAAATCGTTTGACATTTCCTGATCTACATGAAGCAAATGATGACCATAAGTCCCGGCACAACTACAACCGCCACGAGTTTGAATTCCATATTTATCGTTAAGCATTTTTACAGCTAAGTTAAAATGTAAATTTTCGATATAAAATGAAACAACCCCCAAACGATTTTTTTGGTTTGGAGCCAATAGTTTTAAATTTTTTACAGTAGATAATTCAGAAAATATATAATCTAAAAGTTCGTGTTCGCGTGCTAAAATTTTGTCGACACCCATTTTTTCTTTAAGTTGTATTGCTAAGGCGGTTTTAATTACCTGAAGAAAACCAGGTGTTCCGCCATCTTCTCTATCTTCAATATTATCAATATATTTATGTTCTCCCCATGGGTTTGTCCATGAAACGGTTCCTCCGCCTGGACAATCTGGAACATTGTTTTTATACAAGTTTTTGTTAAAAACCAAAACTCCAGATGCACCTGGACCACCAAGAAACTTATGAGGCGAAAAAAAAATTGCGTCAAGATAACTTTCAGCATCTTCTGGGTGCATATTAATATTTACATAAGGACCAGAACATGCAAAGTCTACAAAACAGACACCGTTATTTTGATGCATTAATTTTGCAACTTCATGATAAGGAGTAATTATTCCTGTTACATTTGAGCAAGAAGTTATAGATGCAATTTTAAATACTCTGTCTTTGTGTTTTTCTAATAAAATTTTGAGGTTATCAATGCAAAAAAGTCCCTCATCACAAGCAGGGATTACCACAACATCGGCAATAGTTTCTAGCCACGAGGTTTGATTAGAATGATGCTCCATATGCGAAATAAAAACTATAGGTTTTATTGCGTCTGGAATATTTGAAAACTCTTTTAAATTTTCGGGAATTCGAAGTCCTAAAATTCGTTGAAATTTATTTACAACCCCAGTCATGCCAGTACCATCGTTTATCAAAACATCATTTGAATTTGCATTTACATGATTTTTTATAATTGATCTGGCATGATGGTATGCCATAGTCATTGCAGTTCCAGAAACAGTAGTTTCAGTATGGGTATTGGCTACAAAAGGTCCAAAATCGTTCATCAATTTTTCTTCTATTGGGCGAAATAATCTGCCACTCGCTGTCCAATCTGTATAAATTATTTTCTGATTTCCGTAGGGTGACGCAAAATCTTGGTCGATACCTATAATATTTTTGCGGAATGCATCAAAATAAATTTCTAATTCGGTTTTAGTTACTGTAGCAGTCATTGATTAAGAATTTGATAACAAATATACAGTTTTTTGTTGTTTTAATATTTATAGACTAAAAACTTGATGCTTATCCTACAATTTATAGTGACTCTTATATGATAAGATAGGTAAGATTGTTTGTCTTCATTTTAGTTAGCCCAGTAAATATATTTGAATACTTTTTTTAAAATAGTTTAAATAAAGAACAACTTTAAAACTGGTTTATATTAAATAAGACATTCAATATCCGTTTTTAAGTGCAAAAACGGCAAGACCAACACGAGTTTTTAGTTCCAGCTTTTCAAATAAACTGTCGCGATAACTTTCGACTGTTCTAGGAGAGCAACACATTATCTCTGATATTTCTTTATAATTCATCTCGGAAGTTGAAAGTTTTAAAAATTCTTTTTCTCGGTTAGACAAGTTAAAATTTTGATTTTTCGAATTTAAAGGTGTTGCTTGAATACTAGCAAAAATTTTACTTGATGCCCACTCAGGATAATAATGTCCTATTGAAATTAACGCGTTTAAAGCCCGTTCAAGTTCAGATGGATGTGAGTTTTTGAGCATGTATCCTTTGGCTCCATTTTTTACCATTTTAATTACACTTTGATCGTCGTCTTGCATGCTTAAAGCAATAATTAAAACTTCGGGATAATTTTCTGTAAGCCATTGTGCGGTTTCAAACCCGTCCATTTCGGGCATACTAATATCTAATAAAACAATTTTTGGAATATTATTTAAAACTTTAAATTTCTCTTGCAATTCTTTACCGTTTTCACATTCATACAATACTTCAAATTGTTCAAAATTTGAAATTATTGCTCTAAGCGCTTTTGCAATCAAAACATGATCATCAACTATAACTATGGAATGTTTCATACTAATAATGGAATTTTTATTGAGAGTTTTGTGCCATTTTTATCACTATGTAAAGTATGGGTACCTCCAATTATTGAGGCTCTTTTTTTCATATTTGATAACCCAATACCGTTGCCAGTTATATCATTTTTGTCAAAGCCTATGCCATCATCTGCTAAATTTAAAAGCAATGAGTTGGCAGTTTCAAGCAATTCGATTGTAATGTTATTGCATTTTGAATGCTTAATACTGTTTTGTATAAACTCTTGTGTTATTCGAAGAAATACTGTTTTAGTTTGATAATTTAAATCGATTGAATCCTTATTGAACGTCAGATTTACCTTGCACTTTTTTAGATCATTTATTTTGTCTGACTCTTGTTGTAATAGTTTTACAATTGACGAATTATTGATGGTATCATCTGTTAACGATTTTGATAATTCCCGAAGTTCTGACAGGGATTGATTTATAATTGTACTTATCACTTCGATACTTTCGTTTATTTGTGGTGCTTTATTTTCGTAAGCTAGTTGTTGTGTGTACAAACTTGCAAGAGTTAATTTCTGACCTATATTATCATGAATTTCTCTACCTATATGTTGCATAGTTTGATTTTGAATTTCTATTTGGGTCGAAAGTAATTCTTGCTGGTGCTCTTTGAGTTGATGATTTAAAATCATGTCATGTTTGTTTTTTTTAATTCGATATTGTCGCACAAAGGCGATGATTGCAAATATAAATGCAATAAAAAATAAGTTGAATACAATAATTGTAGTTATGATTTGATTTTCCCCCATATAAATGAACTTGCAAATAATAAATACATCAAACAATTTGAAATCATAAAATAAATATAATAACTATTCCAAATCGAAGGTACTTTCATTATAGGATAATACAAACCAAAAAAAGGTAGTGTGCCTATATAAAATAATACAACTCCTGTATTTATGTAAAACATTTTGTTTTGTTTGAACAATAAAATAGAGTCACTTTTAATTTGTTTTAAAAATTCTAAAATAACTAAAATAAATAAGAGTAAAGCACCAATAATATAGTTAAACGACGAAAAATAATTATTTCCTTTTGATAATGATTCATCTGGAACTATTGATGCCAGATATATAAATACTGATATGTAAAATAATTTTTTATTTTTAAGTGATTTGTATGCATACAACCAAAATAGGAATAAAAACTCTATTGGAATTTCTATATATGCTAAATATAAATCAATTTTAATATGAAAAAAAACGAGGATTCTGTTAATTAAAATATCACAAAAAGTAATGTAAATTAAATAATAGACAAACCATTTCCAATAGGTTTTTCTTACATTTTTGTATCCTATTATTGCAACAATTAGTGCAATTAATTCGCAACAATTGAGCAGTATTAATAATAAATGAGATTGTTTTAACATTTATAAAATTGTTTTAAAAACCAAATCCCATTGTCATTCCTGGAGGCGATAACATTCCGTGATTTCTTGCGCTGGTATGATTGGGACTATTTAAATTTGTAGTTTCTCTAGTTGCACTTAACGATAGGGTAGAGTAGGCGGGATTTGTTGTTAAACTTCGAGTATTATTTGCCGAAAACCCATCGTAGGTAGTTTTATCCAACGGATTGAAATCAAAATTTTGTCCATCTTTCCCAGTAATGGTAGGAATCATAATCAAGGTATGCAAGTTTGCATAGGCTGGATCAAATTGATAGGTAGGATCATCTTGTTGCGCCATAAAAGCATCCATTTTTTTTGCATCAGGATATGCCGAATAATATATTCTTACTCCAAGTTTTTTATTTGCGCCTTCGGCATAATTTTTATCGACATTATGTTCTAGATGATATAAAAACTTTTTTAAAGTTTCTAGATCAAACCAAATGGCTCGAGCATCGGCAGGGACAACAGTTCCCGTTGCAGTTTGTATATAATCTAGTTGTGTATCGTCATATTTTGTCACCATCGATTTTATTAAACCAGTTGTTAAAGTTGCAGGGGCAATATTGTCATAATCCATACAAATGGTGGTAAGGCTCCTGTCTTTATCTGGAATTTCTGTATTTTCATTCTTTTCCCAAAAATGGTATAATATGATAGTAATAAGAGCAGTTCCTGTGATAAGTGCTAAATTTTTTAAGATTTCTGTTTTCATATAATTGGTTTTGTTAAGTAAATAAATATAGTTTTTTATTTGGAACAAAGTAATAAAATCATCTCTTTTTTAGAATTAGTTGTTTAACTAGATTGTTATCCGTTAAACAACGGTATTTTTTTTAGTCATTCGACGGATATAATTCTAGCTGATTACTCATCGATTTTAAATCAGAATACTAAGAATTTTGTATATCAAAACAGGGTAGCCGAAAACTGAACTAGAGTAGGCAAAACAAAATCAACATATATTATGAAAAAATTTGTATTATTAGTAGTTCTATTATTAGGATTAAATGGCTATTCGCAAGTTATAAATGTGAGTACAGGAATTGACACGGCAGGAAATGCACTCCCGGGAGGAAGCATTGATCCAAATTGGCAGATAACGAGTAGTCCAAACCCACCAGGTACACCTGCTAAAGTTCAAAATTATTATTTTGGATATTGGCAATCTACTCCAGTTGCAACGACCAATGCTGGTTGGATTGATACTTCTTCAACTTTAAGTGACCTAGCCGGTATATATACCTTCGAACGCAGTTTTACGGTAGCCTCAGGAGCAAGTTCACTTACCTGTAATTTTGCTGCAACTGCAGACGATGTTTTAGTATCGCTAGAACTTGTAAGACCAGATTTAACAACTATTTCGTTACCATTTGTTCCAACGCTTCCTTATCAATTATCCTTACCAGTTTCAAATGTAATATCTAGTCCAATGGCTGGAGTATGGAAAATTAGAGCAGTTGTAAATTTTGTAGATAGCGTAGGAGCTTTTTTAACATCTGGTAATGTAACTATTGTTGCACCTATATCAGTTTGTCTTCCTGCTACTCAAGACAGTCTTATTCATGAGTTTGTACCAACAACAAATTATGGTAGTAATTCTGAAATTTTAGCTAGCAGATGGACCTATAGTGTAAGCGGAGGAAATGGTTTTTACACCACAAAAACCTTACATCAGTTTGATTTAACTTCAATTCCGCCAGGTGCAGTTATAACTGCCGCAGTAATGAAGCTAAAGGTTTGTACAACATGCTCAACAGCCTACAGCACTCACAAAGATTTGAGTGGTAGTTTGGGCAATGCCGGTATTGTTGAACAAGTTGCAACACCATGGGCAGAAAATACAGTTACTTGGGCAACCGCTCCAACTATTCTTTCTGGTTCTGTTGCTATACCGTCACTCGGTAACGGATCAACTGCAGATGTATTAGCAAATGTTACAACTATGGTTCAAAATATGGTTTCGACTGGGGTTAACAATGGTTTTCAACTTAGTCTGGCTAATAATTCAAGCTATTATCATAGTTTAGTTTATGGCACTAGAGAAAATAGTAATCCTGCTTTTCAGCCCGAATTGTGTGTTACCTATACTTTACCGACTACTCCTGGAGCATCTGTATTAACTCCAGTTTTTTGTGGGTCAACTCTCTCAACTATTGATCAGTTAGTCTATTTTACTCCAACGGCTAGTGCCACAAATTACAAAGTACGAGCTACAGCAACATCTCCTACAACTATGGGAGTTGGTGTTTGGACTTCTGGAAGTTCAATAACTGCTTTTAAGTTAACGTATCCAGGATTTTTATCCTCTTCTGTACATGCTTATGCAACAACTTATCAAATTGAAGTTGCTGCAAAAGTTGGAGGAGTTTGGTTGCCCTATGGAGCCCCTTGCAGTATTAGTACCCCATCTGTAAGTACACAATTAGTTCCTTCTATTTGTGGTGCCTCGTTAACTACAATAGGACAAAACATTACGGCAAACACAGTTCCATATTTAACATTTTCAGGAAACCGCTATGTTTTTAGAGTTTATAATACTGCAACAGCTACCTATTTGCCTCTATTATATAAAGTGCTACCCGTTTTTAAAATGACTGATTTTGCAACCTACGATTTTGGTACCACCTATAATGTTGAGGTAGCAGTAATAAACAATGATGGAAACACATTAGCATTTGGTCCTATGTGTACCATTAGAACTCCTGCTTTCCCTACTACACAAATACAAACTTCGCAGTGTGGTAGTACTCCAGCACTTGGATCGACACTAGTTTATGCTACACCAATTAGTACAGCCTCACCCTCGCAATGGCGATTTAGACTTATTAATACCTCATTAAGTTATAACACTGTAATTACAAGATCATTCAATTCGTTTTGGTTAAATCTGTTTCCAGCAATTGCCACATCTACAACTTATACTATAGAAGTTGCAATGAAAATAGGAGGAACATGGGGACCTTACGGAAGCATTTGTAACATAACAACGCCAGGAACTTTACCATTCACATCGCCTACAAACGTGCCAGAAAATGCATCTTCAAAAGAAGTTTCTACTTTTAATGTGGTTGCCTATCCTAATCCTTTTCAAGACAATTTTAAATTAGAATTACAGTCAAATATTGATGACAAAATTTTAATAAAAGGTTATGATATGATGGGAGTTAAAGTGCTAGATGTGGAAACAACATATGATAATTTGCAACGATTGTCGTTTGGCGAAAGTTACAAAACAGGTTTTTACTTGATAACAATAACTCAGGGGATTAACCAGAAAACAATTAGAGTTTATAAAAAATAATAGTTAAATTTTGTTAGTTTTAAACCTCAATACTCGCCATAGTATTGGGGTTTATTCATTTATTATAGGTAGCAAATATTATTTTTTTAAGATGCTCTCAATAGCAGTAATTGGTATCAAAATTGTTTTCGAGAATATTTTTAGCAGTGAGTAGTCATTCTGACCAATAATGGCTTAGCCTTTTTTATTATATATCATATATAGTAGTGGTGGCAGAAAAACGATAGTGCAACTTTGCAATTCGTGCTCACAAACAAAATCAAATAAAAAATCTCAGATACACAGTATCTGGGCTGTCCTGCGTGCAGTTCTGCCAATAAACGCAGTATCTGGGCTGTCTTGTGTGCAGTTCTACCAATAAACGCAGTATCTGGGCTGTCTTGCGTGCAGTTCTACCAATATACGCAGTATCTGGG
>JANXVF010000089.1 GCA_025351785.1 Flavobacterium sp. | reverse complement strand
TAGAAATATATTTTTTCACATAGCTATCAATTCTATATAAAGCGAAGCTCTTTTAAAGGATATGTTTTCTATGTTTCTTTGTGGTTACATATATTTATTAGGCAAAAGCCTATTTATTTAAAATAAGTTGATCATTGGTTTTAGTTTTTGATAATTGATTAAATCATTGAGATACAAACCCACTTTTAAATTTTTCTGACGGATTAAAAGGCTGTACTTTTGCCATAAAAACAGTTTAAATATAGTTATGAAAGACTTATCCAATTATCGTAAAACGTACTCAAAAAGTGAATTAATCGAAACCAATATCCCCGAAAATCCGATGGATTTGTTTAATTTTTGGTTTCAGGAAGTAGAAGCTTTTGGAGGAGTTGAGGAAGTAAATGCCATGACAATTTCTACTATAGGATTAGATAATTTTCCGAAATCGAGAGTTGTCCTTTTAAAAAAAATTGAAAATGACGGATTTATTTTTTATACAAATTATAACTCCGAAAAAGGAAAAGCAATTGCAGAAAATCCAAATGTATGTTTGTCTTTTTTTTGGGAATCTATTGAACGTCAGGTTATAATAAAAGGAGTTTGCTCAAAAACATCTGATGAAACATCTGATAGATATTTTGAAATGCGTCCTGTAGGAAGTAGACTTGGTGCATTAGCATCATCTCAAAGCGAAGTTATTTCAAACAGAGAATTTCTTGAAAACAAGTTAAAAGAGTTAGAAATTCAATATGAAGGTAAAGTTATTGCTAGACCTAAAAATTGGGGAGGATTTTTTGTTAAACCAATCGAAATTGAGTTTTGGCAAGGTCGTCCAAATCGTCTTCATGACCGAATACGTTACAAATTTGTATCAAATATAGGTTGGAAAATTGAGAGATTATCCTCATAATGTAAGAAATACTCCTATAAAATTATAAATTATATGTAGTTTATCGATTTTATTTGTCACTTCAACGATATAGTAGTAATATTGTATAAGAAATAAGAAACACGTTCAAATCAATATTAACCCTAAAGAAATTTGCCCCACATCTATCTTTAAAATTTAACCTACTATTATGAAAACAACTTTACGCAACTTATTAATGCCATTGGTTTTGGTAATCACAATGGTTTCATGCTCTAAAAATTCAGATGAATCTAAAGTTGATGAAACTTTAATTACTAAATATGATTATTCACCAGATGAACTTCAGTTAGCTCAATTGATTAATCAATATAGAGTAAGTCAAGGTAAAAATGAACTTCAAATTGTAAACCACATTTCATACAAATCTGAAGAGCACAACCAGTATATGATTGACAATAATGTAGTTAATCACGATTATTTTGAAGAAAGATCTAATAATATAATTGCTGTTTTAGGTGCAGTAAAAGTTGGCGAAAATATTGCTTATAATTTTACAACCCCAAATTCTGTTTTATATGCTTGGCTACAAAGTCCAGGTCACAAAGCAAATTTAGATGGAGATTATACACACTTTGGGATTGCAATAGCGGTAAATGCTGCAGGAAAAAAATACTTTACTAATATGTTTATGAAAAAATAGATTTTTGATTAATAGTTTTTGTTTGATTTTGAAATTAATCACGCTTCAAAAAGGCGTGATTTTTTTATTTACATATTTTTTACAATAAAAATTACCTTCCTCCAAAAATGCTACTTCCAATTCGCACCATAGTGCTTCCACAAGCTATAGCAATTTTATAATCGCCAGACATTCCCATTGATAGTATTTCTATTTTATGATTATTAAGATTTTGATGTTTTATTTTTTCGAAAATAATTTTTAAATTTTTAAATTCTAGGTTTATTTTATTTTGATTATCAGTAAATGTTGCCATTCCCATTAATCCTACAATTCTAATATTTTTTAAGTTTTTAAATTCTTCTGATGCAATTAGTTCAAAAAGTTCAGTTTCGTTCAAGCCAAATTTTGTTTCTTCGTCAGCTATAAATAGTTGTAATAAGCAGTCTATAACTCGATTGTTCTTAAAAGCTTGTTTGTTTATTTCTTCTAACAATTTGAAACTTTCGACCCCATGAATTAAATTTACATAAGGCGCCATAAATTTTACTTTATTACTTTGAACATGCCCAATCATGTGCCACTCAATATCTTTTGGCATTTCTAACCATTTTGTAGTCATTTCTTGAATTTTATTTTCTCCAAAAATACGCTGACCACTTTCATAAGCCTCCAATAAATCTGCTATGGGTTTTGTTTTTGAAACTGCAACAAGCGTAACATTATTAGGAAGATTGGATTTTATTTCAAGTAGATTATTTTTTATTGACATTTTAATAAATCTTTTAATTTGGGTTACTAATTTTTACTAAATTTGATTAAAAATAAGCTAAATAAACAACAATGAAAATTAAAAATATTAAATTTTTATTTGCCCTACTATTTTTTATTTCAAGTTGTACTACAAGAGATGACTTGAATGTTCCAGATTCATTACAAGTTAATAATTTTGTTTGGAAAGGTTTAAACTTGTATTATTTGTGGCAAGAAAATGTTACTAATTTAAGTGATTATAGATTTGAAAATCAAAATCAATTGAACGATTTTTTATACGGATATTCAAATCCAAAAACACTCTTTAACAGTTTAAAACTTGATGCAACAATAGATAGATTTAGTGTGATTTATGATGATTATGATACATTAGAAGGAATTTTATCTGGAAATACTTTAAATAATGGAATTAATTACGGGTTGAAATATAAAACAGGAAGCACAACCGATATTTTTGGCGTTGTTCGTTATATCATTCCAAATTCAGATGCATCAACAAAAAATATCTCTCGTGGAGCACTATTTTATGCTGTAGACGGAATACCATTAAATAGTACAAATTATAAATCATTATTAGCAAACGCAACTTACACATTAAATTTTGCAACTTATAATAATGGATTAATAACACCAAATGGATTATCAGTACAACTTGCAAAGACAAATTTGTCCGAAAATCCAGTTTTTATTTCAAATGTTATAAATCAAGGTTCACATAAAGTGGGTTATTTAATGTATAATGGGTTTTTTTCTGGATTTGAAACCCAACTTAATGATACATTTGCAACGCTAAAATCGCAACAAATTACCGATTTAGTTTTAGATTTACGATATAACTCTGGTGGATCAATAGCTACTGCAACTCGATTAGCCTCAATGATAACAGGACAATTCACAGGACAGATTTTTGCAAAAGAACAATGGAACTCAAAATTACAAGAGTACTGGAACACAACAAATCCTGACCAATTGACAGATAATTTTACAAAAACGTTAGGAAACGGAACTCAAATATCGAGTTTAAATCTAACCAAAATTTATATTTTAACTTCAAAAAGTACAGCTTCTGCTAGTGAATTAGTAATAAATGGATTGAAACCTTACATAAACGTTATTCAAATAGGAGATGTTACAGTTGGTAAAAATGTAGGGTCAATTACATTATATGATTCGCCAAATTTTGCAAAAGAAGGAAGAAGTTCAAAACATAAATATGCAATGCAACCCATAGTTTTAAAAACCCAAAACAAAGTAGATTTTGGAGATTATCAAAATGGTTTACAGCCAAATTATCCCTTGGTTGAAGACCTCGGAAATTTAGGAATTTTAGGTAATCAAGATGAACCTTTACTACAAAAAGCATTACAAGTTATAAGCGCCAACAAACAAAATATAAATAACAACAATACTATAAAAACTTTTTGTGATGTGCCACAAACGGACTCGATTGAAAACCAAATGTTCACTGAAATAAAAATAAAAAAATGAGCCTAAATTTTATAAATTTAGGCTCATTTACATAAATCAGAAATTAGTTAAAATAAAATCCTGCAGGAATTATTCCAACAGTAAAATTATTTTGTAAAGTTCCAGTTGTAGAGTACACATAAACTTTTCCGTTTGAATTATAATCTCCAGCATCACCTACAAAAATTTTATTATTTCTAACAGCAAAACTATAAATTCCATTAACACCTTGTGGAGCAGTTGAAAATATTGCGGTTGTTGGTAAAGAAGTTGCAGTTACAGTCGATTTGAAAATTGAAGAATCAACAGTGTAAAAAAGTAAATCATCAACAATTTCTAAATTGGAAGGATGTGTCAATCCTGGAAAATCGATTGAGGTTACAGCATTTGTAGAAAGGTTTATTTTTGAAAGTTTTCCAGTAGTTTCCGTTGAAGCATAACTTGGCTTGCCACCACAAATTACATATAAAGTAGCATCTTTTACTTTTAAAGAATTTGGAACATCACCTACGTTTAACAGTGTTTCAATAGTATTTGTGGTTGGATTTAAGATTGAAATTTTATTTCCAAAACCATAACCACCAATTTGAGCTATATATAATTTATTATTATATTCTATAATTCGCTCTGGACCCTCAATAACAGGAATTGAACTAGAAATTTGATACGTTGTCAAATTTAAAACTGCAACATAATCGTCAGTTGTGCTAGTTCCATCGCCCCAATTTGTTATATATCCTTTTCCGTTTGCAAATGCAATATATCTTGGATTATTTAAACCAACAGAAACAGTAGCAACATGAACCATAGTGTAACGATTTACAACTTCAATTTTGTTAGAATTATTCAAAATTATAAAAGCTAAACTTTCATATAATCCTATATCTTGTGCGGTGTCACCAAGAGTTATAGTAGGATTTACAAGTGCAAAAATATTATTTTGTTGCACCGATAAATCATTTGAAAAATAGGAAATGGTTGCATTACCTTGTCCAAAACCGCCTTGATTTAATATCAAAGTTCCATTATCATAACTTCCTAATGGCGGAGTCGGGGTAGCATCTTCCTCTTTGCTACACGAACTTAAAAAAATTGTGCTAATTAAAGCTGTTAATATCAATTTGCTGATTTTCATTATATTAAAAATTAAAGGTTATATTAAATGTGTAATTTCTTCCTGGCATTGGTCGTGTACTAAAACTTTGATAATTTTCATTAAAAATATTTAAAACATCAAATCCCAATTTTATTTTAGTTGTACCACCTTTTGCATAATTTATACCAATATTAGAAACCGAATAATTGTTTAAGGAGTAAAAATTATCTGACGATGTAAATACTTTTCCGTTAAATAAATATTGATAATATCCAGAAAATTTTCTTATGCGGCATGACATTGATGTAGTAAATTTATGAAACGGAACATATATTAATTGTTTCTTTTTTTGGTCATCTTCCGAAACTGTGTATGCATATGTCATTGCAAAATCAAAAATAGTTTTACCTAATTTTTGGGAATGAATAAATAAAATTTCAGTTCCATAAGTACTAACTTTAGATACATTATTAGGAGTCCAGTTTCCGTTTGAAGTAGGTGACCAACGCAATAAATCTTGAATTTTTATATAATAGTTTGTTATTGAAAAAGATGTTTTTTTAGATTTAAATTCTTGCCCAATTTCGCCTTGAAATGAACTTTCGGGCTTTAAGTCAGGATTTCCGCTTCCTTGATAATAAAGATCATTAAAGGACGGAATTCTAAAATTTCGGGAAGTATTAATTTTCAAATGATACCAGTTTTTTATTGCATAATTTAAACCTACCGAAAATAATATTGGACTTTTATAATTGTTTGTCACTTCTTTTCTGAGAGCTATTTCATAAAGAAACCTAGAGCTGAGATTGTGTTTTAAAAGTAAACTGCCAGAACTTATTTCTCTGGTAGTTGAAGCAATTTCAGTTCCATATCCTTTTGTTTTTGTATAATCTACAACGGTATTCAATTCTAAATTTGAAGTAATTTTATAATTAATATCATATTTTGCAATTGCTGTTTCTGCCTTAGCATCACTAAATATTGAGGTAGCATAATTTTCAAAATATTTATATTTTTCTGATAAAAAAGCTACCTTAATTTTTGATGTAAATTGATTATGGGTTAATGTATATTCTAGTAAATTCCGATAATTAAAATCAATATACTTGCTTTTTGAAAGTGTTGTTAACGTACCAGAAAAATGTCTTTCGCCGTCAAAAATCAAACTATAAAATTTTATGCTATTATTTTTATCAATTAAATATCCGATATTAAAATTAAAACTTGTGTTTTCAAATTGTCCGTTTTCATTTTTTATATCGGTGCCCAAATAAGAATAATTATTTTCAGAACTATTTCTTGAAATATTAATTTGGGAACTAAATTTTTTTGTGGCTATCTGTAAATTATAATTCAACCCAAAAGTTTCATAACTGCCGTAACTAATTTGTAAATTATTTTTAAACATATTTTTAAAAATCAACTCATTATTTAGATGTATGCTTCCGCCTATTGCGCTACTTCCATAAATAGTACTTCCGCCACCAGCACGAATAGAAATTGAATTATAATTTTTTGTAGTTAAGGTATTAAAATCTGTCTGACCATTAAATTGTGAATTAATATTTATCCCGTTCCAGATTACAGCTGTTTGTTGCGCGGTTGTTCCTCTAAACGATGGCGAGGATACCAT
>JANXVF010000085.1 GCA_025351785.1 Flavobacterium sp. | reverse complement strand
AAACCTTGCTAAAGTTCCTTTTTCTCCTAAAAATGCAATTACAAAATCACATTTAGAAAAAACTTCTTTGCTTTGTCTTTTGAAGTAGTTAAAGAATTTTTCTTTGTCTGAACAATACCAATCATATAAGTCGGGAAAATTTTGGTCAGTATGTCTTACAATCTTTGTCTTTGTAGTTTTATCAAAGCGTCGATTTTCAAGTAATTGCTGAATTGTTGTAATTGGCATTTTGCTCATATTTATTTCTGTCTTTTTTTGTGTCGCTCTACAATGACGGCTAACGTTCCGCCGCTTCTCGTCAGTTGCGAAGTTCGGAACCGAGTTCTTTCCGCTAAGATAATATTTCTTGCGAAACGTGAACGTGAACTTACAACAAAATTCGCAATTGCGAGAAACGGCTGTTAGGCGATGGCAATTTATTTTTTCGCATTCAGTTCTTTAAATATACCAACTTCGGAAAATTCATTTATATTTATTTTCCCTTTTGGCTTCAAATAATATGTTATGTTAGAAAGAATTTCTCCCGATTTTGAAAGTTTTAAATCTTCTATGGTTATTTTAGTAATATTATTTAGACTATCCTTATTTATGGCAATATTAGTTTTCTTAAATTTTATCCTTTCTAAATGTTCAGATTTCATACTTTCTACATCATCTAGATTATAAAAAAAGACACTATCGTGGGTTTCTTTAAATTTTTCAAACTCATATCTTCCTAATCCACCTGTTCTATTAGCAAAGCCTTTATATTGAAAAATTTTTGTTTCAATTTTAATATTATTCAGTTGATTGATGACAATTTTCAGTGGTTTATGAATTTCATTAGCAGTTTTGGTATAATCTGAATTATCGCTATCAATTGTTAATATTAAGTTTTTTGACGGAATATCTTCGAATAAATAAAAATTTAAAGGAACAACATTATTTATGTCGAATATTTCAGTTGAATCTAAAATTGTATAACCAAAAATATGAGAATCTCTTCCGCCCCAAGCATCATATTTATAAATAACTTTTGAAGTGTTTTCTATTCTTTCAATATACAATTCTGATAAATCCCAATCAGATTTACAATTGGAAAGAGTAAAAAGTATAAATGTATAAAATAGAATTCTGGTTAGTTTCATTTTGTCTTTTTCACGATTTCTGCTATTGTCTCGCCTAACGTCTCGCGGCTTCACGAAGTGGCGAACTTCGTAACTGATTATTTTCTGTTAAAGATAAAATTTCTTGCGGAAAATAAACGTGATTTTACCACAAATTTCGCCATTTCGTGAAACCGCTGTTAGCAGCCGTATTTATTTTTTCAAATATATTTTTCCTTCTGAGAATCCATTTTTCTTGATGAATTCTCTAAATTGTTTTTTTGTCGGTTTTATTTTAAAAGGTTTAGTTGTGTCTTTTTTCGTTTCTGTTATTGTTTCTAATAATTCTATTTCGTTTTCTGTTTCAATTGAGCTAATTTTAATTACTCCTTTTGATAGGTTTAATTTCTCAACATTCCAAAATCCACTTTTCTCTTCAAGTTTATTCAAAAATAAAAAGCCTTTAAATTTCTTTAATATGTTACTTTTTCCAATTCTGAATGTTGTGTCTGAAAAAACATAGTTTGTAAAAAGAGAATCATTAATTCTTTTTATTTGGTATTTTTCCTTTGTTTTTATTTTAAATAGACTATCATTTTTTATAATCTCGTTTGAGTCAAGTTCTTTTATGTTTATTGTGTCTTCGGAAATCATTCTTTCAAAAATTGAATATTTTGAGATAGTAATTTCTGATTTGTCTTCTAGATTATAATACGTTCCAATATATTTATTTGGAAAAGAATTAATTTCTTTCACATTTTGTGGTTGGGCTTCATCAAAACTAACCAAAGGTTCTTTACAAGAATTTAATGTTATTGATAAAAGACAAAAAAGAATGAGTTTATTTTTCATTTCTAAATTTTTCGTTTTTTGAGAATATGGCTGCTAACGTCTCGCGCGCTTTGCGATGTTGCGGACGATTTAGCACCAAGCCTTCACAAATATAAACAAATTATTGAGTTAAAAACTTCCTTTCAGAAAAATCCCCAAACCCGCAATATCGCAAAACCGCTGTTGCCAGCAGTAATTTATTTATTTACAAGTTTTAATCTTTAAATTTTTTAGTGCAAAAC
>JANXVF010000167.1 GCA_025351785.1 Flavobacterium sp. | reverse complement strand
ACACGTATGGCAGAACGTCTCGCGCGGGCTCATGTTGCGCGGGCAAGTAATGAAATTTAACTGGTCGGCCCACGCGGACACGCAACCAAAGGCCGCCGCTTCGCGGCACGGGTTGCGTCCCGGTGGCCTTCAACGTTAAATTGCACTATGCGTGAGTCCAATGACTGGCGATTGACCAACCAAGAGAGTTACCTCAAGGGTGTAGCCTTGGAGAAACGCCATTACGAGCCTGCGTCAAAAGAGAACGATCACGATCATTGCGAGTTTTGCTCTGCGAAGTTCATGGCCGCTGCAATGCCAGACACCCTCCAAGAGGGTTACTCGACACTCGACGGATACAGATGGATTTGTGGAGCTTGCTTTGAGGATTTTGCGGACCTCTTCAATTGGGATGTTGCACATGGCGCATAGAAATCTTGCTGGCCGAGATAGTCGTACGTGCACATTTAACAGGTTCGTCGAATGGACCTACAACGGCGGCCAGCGTGGTCGCCATTCTTCAATGCTGAGTGCGCCGTTGCGGCTCATTCACGGCCGACGTTAAGTCTCATGAAACGACGCCTGCCCTTGATCGTCGCCATCATATTGCAGTCGTTCGTCCTGTCCGGGTGCTGGCGGGCCAATGCCGACGAGTTTGACGAACTTGGCTCGAAGTCTGATTACTCCGTGCTGCAGCATTTCGAGTTCGAGTGGCGCGGAAAGACGATTACAGATCCTCGGCTTGAGAAGCTGGGCGACGCGGAGGTCCTCGGCGTTCCGGCCCTAACGGGGCATGGGACAGTCTGGATTCTCCTGAAACCGAATGGCTCTCCCTTTTACAAACAGTCGATGGACGCAAACTACGTGGTGCAGAAGGCGCTTGTGGAGCGCTTGCTGACGGAGAAGCGGGTCTCGCCTACGGTTGCTGCTGTCCTTTCGTCTCACGCTACCGCCCAATGAAACATAACACTTCGGCCCACACGGACACACAACATCAGGAGGCCGCTTCGCGGCGTGTGTTGTGCGTCGGTGGCCTCAAACGTTATGCCTCTTAATCTTCCGCCAAAATCAGAGTGGGTTAACGCAGACTTCAACGGGATGTTGGAGCATGACCTTCTCTGCCTTTCGCATGAGGACACAGTGACGAGAGCGGATGGCAGTGTGATTCCATTGGGGGCGGGGATGCAGTTGACTGCCTCCGACGAGGATGTAGATGATGACGGAAACCGGAACGATATCTTTGTATCGGGTATCGTCGAAGTTTCGCCACCGGAAGCACAATGCAGGGGGTCCAAATGGAGTCTTCGAATTGATTCAAACGGAATTCGCCATGAGTCTGATCTCAAGTAGGCATAACTCGTCGCTCAAGTTCGCTCCCTTCGGTCGCGGGACGCGCCAACGGCGGCGCGCCCTTTACCTCGATCGTTAGGCCTCAGATTCAAGGAGTCGCTTCACATGACAGTCAACAAATGGCCGCGGAACCTCTACACCGGAATCGGTGGAGGTATGTACACCGGCATAGACGGCGGCATGTACACAGGGATAGGTGGCGGAGCGTACACAGGGATAGGCGGTGGTCTCTATTCCGGAATCGGCGGTGGCATGTACACCGGCATAGGAGGCGGCCTCTATGCCGGCATCGGTGGTGGTCTGTACGCAGGAATCGGCGGTGGCCTGTACACCGGAATCGGAGGAGGTCTATACACGGGAGTCGGTGGCGGGCTGTACTCGGGTTTGACCGGTGGCATGTACACCGGCATCGACTCAGATCCATACATGAGCAACATCCCGCCGTGGCCATACTTCCTGCGCGAGCTTGATCGGCGGGGCTACAAAACACAGGCAGCTCTGGTTCGGCAGCACCTTCCCCAAGTACTATGGCCAGAGCACTTCTTCCCGCACTGAGGCCTAACCATTCCTTCAAGCGGACATGCCTACGGCATGCCGCTTAAGTCAAACGTTAGGCGTCATGAGCAGCGATCAATCACCCAGTTCTAGAGTGTTATTTCGGGTGCCGGAGGAAGATGGCTCGGCGCAGGTCGAAAGGCTTTGGGCATCTCACGTAGGAGACGATTGCTACAGGTTGGACAATTCGCCCTTCTACGCTTACTCAGTCTCGTGGGAAGACGTCGTCTACGCGCCGTTCGACAACGATGAAGGCCACGCTACATTCCAACGAGTCGTGTCAAAGTCTGGCAACCGGACGATCCGAATCTTCTTCGATCTTCCCGTAGAAGCAGGCAACACATCAGACGTCGTGCTTCAAGGGCTGGTCGCTCTGGGCTGCAGCTACGAAGGTGCGAACAGAAAGTATCTGTCGATCAACATTCCGCCTGTGGTCGAACTTGACGCCGTCCGAAGCTACCTCATCGAGGCTCAAGCCACCTGGGAGCAAGCGGACCCAACGAATGCAGAGCTCTTCCAGAATGACGCCTAACCCTTCCATCGAGGGGGTGACTAAAAGGCTGCGCCTTT